>JANMRV010000305.1:0-4385 GCA_031388685.1 Planctomycetota bacterium | reverse complement strand
AGCGGTCGTCGAGCATCGGCTGGATCGAGAGCCTGTAGTAGGCAACCGACTTGCGCCAGGAATCCTTGGCCAGCTGCGCTTTGCCGGCGGTCTTCGACAGTGCGACGGCGCGCGTGTCGAGCGAGCGCGCCAGAACTCCGGCAGCTCCGGAAAGTCCTGAGCGATCCGTCTGCTTGGTGAGCAGTCCGTCGAACAGACTCACGGCCTCGTCGATGCGCCCCAGTTTCTCGAGTGCGCGAATGCGAATCTGCCAGATGCCTTCGATCGCACCGGAGTCCGAGCCAAAACGCTCGTCTGTGCCCTCCAAGGTCTTGAGCGCCAGGTCGGGCTTGGCCACAGCTTCCTCGATGTAGAGCCGGGCGAGCGAGGTCAGCGCGAGATACTCGGACTTCGAAAGGCCGTCAAGAACCGCCTGGTCCAACGACTTGGACTTGGCGCTCGCGATCTCCGTCAGTGCCTTCGTGAGCACGGTCTCGGCCTCCGCGAAAAGCGGCTTGGCCTGATCGGGCTTTTTCTCGCTGACGAGGTTCTGCCCCTGACGCAGCAGGCAACTGCCGGCCTGCGCCTGAGCTTCGGGGTAGTTCGCCGTGTTGGGTTGCACGCTACGAAAGCTCTGCGCCGCCTCGAGGAACTTGCCCTCCTCCTTCAGCGCCCGAGCGTCCGCCAGTTGCACTCGACCGGCTGCGCGATGGTTGGGGAACGTGCCGACCAGCGTCTTCCCTCGCTCCTGCATCCGCGTCTTGTAGAACGGGCGTTTTTCCCGCGCATTCAGGCTGGCGTAACAGTCCATGGCGCTGGCCAGGGCATCAGGAGAAGCCTCGCCCTTCGGATAGCGCTCGAAGGTCGTGTCCCAGATCAACGAAGCCGAGTGGAAGTCCTGCTGCTTGCGGTAGATCTGCCCCATCAAGTAGAGCGCATTGGAACCGATGTCCTGTTCCTTGGCGTTGCCCTTGGCCGCGCTGAGCGCCTGACGCGCGGCGACCAGTGACTGCTCGAGTCGGCCGTCGCCCAGAAGGTTTTGCGCTACGCGCAGGATTTCGGCGGGTCCGAGCTTTGAACCCGTGTTCCCGATCAGCTTGACCATCAACTCGCGACCCTTGTTGCCCCACAGCCCCTGAGGATCGAGTTCGATCAAGCGCTTGGCGGTATCGCCGCCCGCAGTCGTGTCGCCCGCGCCAATCTGCAGATCCGCCTTGGTAGCGAGGATCGCAAACCCCGAACCGGCCAACTCCGGCTCGACGGTCTTGGTCCAAAAATCGTCAGCAGCCGCGAGGGCCTCAGGCGTTCGATTCAACTCCGAGAGCAGCAGAACTTTTTGCAGCACGACCTTCGAGACCAGGTTGGCCACTTCTTCGGGGAACTGCGTGCGGCCGCGCGCATCGGCGTCGAAGCCCTCGCGCAGGCGGTCGATGATGTAGTCCCAATCGCCAAGCGCGTCGTCGCCCTTGCCGAGCGCCTTGTGCGACAAACCGATGTGGTGAATCGCCTCGAAGTTGAGCAGGCGGTCGCCATAGTCGAGACCGAGGTCCTCAAAGGTCGCGATCGCCATGCCGAGCAGGATTTCCGCATGCTGATCGCCCGCCGGGTAGAAAAGCGCGTGGAAGTACTGGGTGCGCCCGAGATTGAAGAGCGCGTTCATGTACTGCACGTCGGCGGCAGGATCGTCCAGGCGCTTCTCGCGGTAGTCCTCGAGACGCTGCTTGAGCTCGGTCTCGGCGCGTTCGAAGGCCGACTCACCCTCGCCGCGGAGCATAGCCTGCTCGGAAGCGTCGGTCGACTTCGCCAGCGCCTTGGTCAGCGCTTCACCCAACTGGCGATAGGCGTCGGGCAGGTTGTCACGCGTGTTGCGGCCGATCGGTGAGCGCGGAAAATCCGCGACGATTTTCTCCTTGGCTGCGATCACCTCGGCGATCGACTGCTTGCGCTTGATCGGGTCGGTTTCGCGGCGCGCCAAGTCCAGCTTGATGTCGAGCCCGACCGCGCGCACCTCGAGCACAGACATGGGGTCGGTTTTGGGGTCCTTCTCGAGCACCTCCATCGCCTTGCCCACTCCGAGGGCCAGATCGGTCCAGCCCCTGGCGTAGAGCTGGCGTGCGAACTCGCCGTCGTCGCGGCCGAGGATGCCGGTGCTCTGGGCCGCGGCGGGCGCCGCCAAGAGGAATAGTCCCAGGAAGGCAGTGCGCATGATTGTGTTCTGGTGCATCGCTTCGAGTCCGGTCACTTGGGCTTGGCAATGGCCTCGAATCGCTTGCCTGAGCCGAAAGCGTTCGCGTACCGGTAATAGACTTCAAGCGTCAGGACATTGATCGCGGTGGCGTAGATCGGACCGCCAGACAGCGACCAGCGATCGCCGGCCACCCAACCGCCACGTGAGCAGACTTTTTCGGTGTCGTCCTGACTGCCGATCACCGCGTCCTGCATCGCGCGGTTCCATTGGTCCCAGAAGCGGCCGCCCTGGCGCGGACTGTCGGGACCGTCGAACTGGTTGAGGGCAAGGCTGCCGTAGTACCAGTAGTAGTAGTCGGTCGAGAGCTTATCCTTGCCGATCTCCGGCACGTCCTTGACCAGCTGCTGCGCAGCCTTCTCGAGGAACGGATCCTCAATGTTGTGGTCGATAAACGTGCGGCATAGCATCGACAGCGCGCTCATCACGGCGGTGTGGTAGCGATAGTTGTCGCCAGGGCCGTCAACCTTGCGCCCGGCCTGGGCACTGTGCTGGTAACCCGCGGTGCCATCGCCGATGGAAGTCGAAAGCACGAAGCTCTTGCCGCCCTCGTAGGCATCGCGCGGAACCGTGAGCCCGGACGCTTCGGCCGACTTGAAGGCCATGATCACCCAGGTGGTCGCCGAAAGATCCGAGTCATAGAGCTCATTGGTGATCGCCTTGTGCCGGGCGGCGATCTTGTTGAACTCGATGTCTGTTTCCTTGAACTTGGCTTCAGCCTCCGCGGACGCAGATTGAAGCGCCTTCAGCTGCGTGTCGTACTCCGCGGGCTTGAGCTTGTCCTTCTGCGCCTCGAGCTCCGCCCGCTGGGTCTTCAGCTCCGCGCGCTTGTCCGCGAGCGGCTGCCGAACAGCGTCCATCGCGATCCGCTGCTTCTCGATTTCGTCCCAGAGCGCCTGGACGTCGACGCGCGAGTGGTAGCGCCAGCCCCACAGGCCCTTGCTGCCATCAGGGTTGAGCTTCTGCGCGCGAACCAGCCAATCGATGGCGTTCTGCGCGGGCTCTTTCCAGGCGCGGTTGCCGTTCGAAAGTCCGTAGGCCTCGCTGAGCGCCAGCGCGCAGAGCGCCTGATTGTAGACGTGCTGATCCGGCCCGAAAGATCCATCGGGCTGCTGGTTCTTCTTGAGCCACGTCAGGCCGTTCTTGACCACGTCGCCGACTCGGATGCGCTTGGCCTGAACGGTGTCGACGAAGTTTTGCTTCGAGTCGAAGTTGTAGCCGGCACCAAGGAATGCCAGCAGAGAAAGACCGGTCAGGCCCTGCTGCCAGTGCTCGGGATACTTGGCGTCTTCGGCGACACACTTAGGTCCCTTGACGCAAACACCAGGCAGCGCCGCCGCGTTCCAGGAACCATCGGGCAGCTGGTGGCGCATCAGCCAGAGCAGACCTTCGCGCACGGCCTTTTCCGTGCTCTGCGTCGGACCACCGGGGCGGCCGGAGTTGCCGGCGCCAACGCGCCGCGTCGCGTAGGTGCTAGGAAGACCGGCGCTGAAGTGCCCGGGCCCGGCGCCCGCCGCGATGGCCGTACCGCCCGTGGCTCCGTTGCTGGAAGCGTCCAGACTGGGATCCCCGACTTCCTTCGTCAGATCCTCGGTGGCGAGGTCGGTCGGGATGTATTGCATGTCGTGCTCGTAGTCGACGACCTCCTCCTCCTCGTTCTTCGGCGGAGCCTTGCGCTCGATCGCCTCAGGAGGCTGGACGACTTCCGGCAGCTTCGTGTTCAGCGTGATGTTCGTCGGCGGCAAGATGCCCGCCGCGCGTTCCTTGGTCAGATAGACCACGCTCATCACGGCGATGATCACGGCGTGCAGCGCCACGGCGATGACCACCCAAGGGGAGTTCTTGGCGGCCTGCCTGAGGAACTGAACTGGGTTGAACTGGGCCATGTGGGATTGCGATCGGGGGCGTCCGAAACGTGCCGAGGGCGACTTCGGGAGGCCTCCGTTCCGGTGTAAGGGTGGCTAAGGGTAGCGTTGGGTCAAAGATTCGTCCATGCCGTCGGCGCCCGAGTTTTCCAGGCTGGTGACTGGCTCCAGGGGAGCCCGGAAACGCGAGGCAGGAGTGCTCGAAATGTGACTATCCCAGCGCCGCGGGATCGTGACGAAAATCGGCCCATCCGTTAGCCCAAAGGTGCTGGTAACGATGTGACGGAGTCTTCAGG
>JANMRV010000301.1:0-19425 GCA_031388685.1 Planctomycetota bacterium | reverse complement strand
GTCGAGGAATTCCTCCAGGTACTCCCGCTCGATCCCATTGCCGGAGTTCTTCTGGACGTGGATGCTCAACTGCTTGGGGCCTTCCTGCCCGATCATCGGAATCCGGTGGCCCGAAAAATCGCACGGGTGCGGACCGGACGGGTTGACTTGAAGCCGGTAGTCCCCCGGCGGGACACTTGTGTGGGGCAGGAGCCTGAGCAGCGTGGTGCCCTGCCCATGAAAGGCCCGCTTGTTGTGATTGTCCTCCAGGACCGGGCGCAGTGGATAGCTGGCGGGACTTGAAGATCCGTCATCGCGAACCAGCGCGAAGTAACCGTCGGAAAGCGAGGAAGGATCGATCGGCTCTTCGCCCTCCAATTCGAGCCCCGTTTGGGGTTGCATGCGCGTCCTATTGGCGGCGCTCAAATTCTTGCGCGGGACGAGCAGCGGAAGTGCCTGTTCCGGCGAATCATCGATGAGCAGCGGACCGCTGCGCGGAATCTCGATCGCGACCGTATGGAATCCGATCCGCAGTGTGCTCGCGAGGCAAGCGCCATCCTTGCTGCGCAGCGCGTCGGCACGCGGGAAGCCCGCGAGTTCCACCACGTAACTCGTGTTCGGCAGGTAGCCCCCATCGCGCAGATCCGGCGCGCGGACGGGATCGGGCATGAAGGTCAACTCGCGTCCGACGACGAAACGCGCCCCCTTGGCAGCCTCACCCGTGCGGGAAGCGATGCGCACGCTGTCGGGAGTGATCGACGCGCCGTCCAGTTCCGCCGAAAAATGCAGCACCAGAGGCTCGTTCAGGTAGACGCTGCTGCGCTCGCGCGGACGCAGATCGACGAGGCGCAACGGCGAAATCACGATCGGCTGGGGCGCGCAGGCCGCCACGACCAGAAGTCCAAGGGCAGGCAGCACGACTCGCGAGGCCAGCACAGTCCACACGAACGTCGGATGCACGCTGTCCATTGAATCAATTCGCGCGCGGGCACTCCAACCTCGCGCCGGGATCAAAGACCGGCAAGACGTCGACGCGTGGAATGGAAGCGCCCCCCGCTCCGGCCTTATCGGCCGGCGCGGGGGGCGCGTACTGTCCGGAGTCTGGGCCCGGCTTGCCTGCGCGCGTGCGCTTGATTCGCGCTAGTGCCGGAAGGGCAGGCGCAGGAAGTCCAGCGTCGGCAACGGGCTCGACGGCGTGACGCCCGTGTTGAGGCGGTCGATGTCGAATTCGACCTGGAAGAGCAGGAATCGGAAGTCCGGATTCAGCGGGCTCGAGTTGAGCACGCTGATATCGGAACCCGGCGTGGCGGGAACCGCGAGCGCGGTATTCGGCAAACCGGCAGCGGTTGCCGGAGCGGCCTGGAATTTCAGGTAGACCGCTGCCGAAGCGGGCAGCGCATCGGCCACGCCGTTAGTCCTGACCTTGAAGGAGGTCGGGAAAAGTTCCACGGCGACGCCACCGTTCGCACTGAAGGAAGTCAGCAGCGGCTCCGTGCTCGCAGTTGTAAATTTCAAGCGCAGAGTGGTGGGCTCGAAGACCGCCGTGACGACGTCGAAGCGCTTGCTGTTGCTCGGATTGCCAACCTCACTGAGGAGCAGAGTGCTGCGCTTCAACAGGCCCGGATTGTTAAGGAAGTACTCCTTCGGTCCAGACCCGACTGGGATGCCGATCAGACCCGACGCATCCATGAATAGGGTACGTCCCGACACGTCGATGAACGGAAGCGCGGGCTCGACGGCGATGTTCACCGGCCCGAGCAACGCTGTCCCGAGTGCCGCCAGACCGCCTGGTGCGATCACTTCGCCGGTCCCGGTGTTGATTCCGTCGAAGTCGAATACTGATGTCTTGAAGAACGGTGCAGCCGTCGCCGCCGGATCGAAACCGCTCAGGCCGATCGGGATCCAGACGGAACGTGCAACCGAGTAGCGTCCGAAGGTCGGAAGCAAACGCTGCGTAGCAGTCGCGGCGACCGGTCGTGGCTTACAAAGATCCGCGAGAGTCTTTTGAGGATTGGTGATCGGCAGAAGGATGTCGCCCCCGCCCAGTCCGTTCGGCGTATGCAGCTGAATGATCCCCGGGCCGCCGTCGCCGCCGGCGCCGGAAATCGGTCCGGCGCATGTGGCCGGAGTTCCCGCCGCCGGGCAGGCGTCGAGAATCGGCGGCGTCTCCAACGAGCCGCCATTTCCAATCTGGGCGCCTCCGAAGTTGTCCTTGCCAGCACCGCCCTGACCACCGGTCGCAAGGATCGCGACCGAAGTTAGGCCTGTGACCAGGCGGAAGTCGATTTTTCCGGCGGTCTGGAGCACGACGTGGCCGCCCGATGCGCCGCCGGAACCTCCGCCCACGCGATCGAGAAAGTTTGTGTTCTCGCCCCCGCCGCCAGTCCCTCCACGGCACTTGAGCACGCCGGTAGGCCCGAAGGAAATATTGCCCAGAGCCAACACCTGTAGCGACCCACCGCCACCGCCACCGCCGGCGGCCTTCTCGTCACCACCGATGTCGAACGGAACGACGGGGAACGGGGCGCCGTTAGACCAACAGGCATCACCGCCGCCACCACCACCGGCCCCGGCCCACGGACGAGTCAATTCGCCGAGGATCACCGTGGCAGTCGGAATGTCGAACGCGGCGCCGAAAAAATCGTTCGTTGGCGTCTGGTCGGTGAACGGAGAGGGGCCTGCCGCTCCGCCTGTCGGGGGAGCTTGTCCGCTCACAGCACCGATCGGAAGCGGCGTGGTAATAAAAAGGTTGTTGAAGCCCTTTTCGGCATCGAGGCCGATGAACGACTGGTCGAGGAGCGCAGGATTTGTCGCACTAAACTGGTCAGGCCCAAGGCGCCCCCCGCCGCCGCCCGTGCCGCGGCGTGCGTCGAGACTGCCCTGCCCCCCTGTCCAGAACGTTGCTTCGCCACCCTGCCCCCCGACGTCGGGCTGGCCAAAGGCACCCTGTCCACTGGTGCCCTTCGGCGACGAGGAATTCGTCAGCGGGCTGCCGGTGCCGCCTTTGCCACCACCGGCGATTCCCGTAGCTCCAGGCTCGGGAATGTTCGTGGTGTTCAGGCTACCGACACCTCTGGAATCCGTGCCGCTGATCTCGATCGTTCCGTTGATCTCGACGAAGCCCGAAGCGAGCAAGGTGACAGGGTTTTGACCCTGAATTTTCAGGATGCCGCCCGCGGCAACCCGAAAATTGCGCAAGTCAATAAGGCCACCGACAACGACCTGCTGGTTGGTAGGGGCAAAATTCGGACCGCCGACGAGAATCGTGTTCGCGGTGTCGAGCACAAAGACTTGACCCTGCTTTACTTCCCAGTCGAAGGTACCCTCGGGGCCACCGGTTCCAGAGAAGCCGAAGGCGGTCGAGAGCGATCCACCACCCCAATCCGCTAGAGGCAAGCCTAGGGGCGGTGCCGTATTTTCACGGGACCCCGCGGCATTCCCACCGATAAGGAACTCTTCTTCGAGCGAGTCAGCGATGACCGACGGCCCAAGCACGGTGGACGCCGGAGCAAAATCCACTTGGGTGATCGAATTCGTCTCCCCGACGATGTCCCGGAAGTCAGGGGCGAGGAACACGCGGAGTTGCGAACTCGATGGCAGCGAGCCCAGGGGCTCGATGCGCACCACACTGCCGGTGCCGGTGCAGTTGGCCACCAGGGTGAGCTGAGAGGTCAGCGGCTGCCACGTCCCCGCCTGATCGAAATACTCGAGGCGCAGGCGATTCGAGGCGATGTTCGAGCTGCTCGGATCGACGGGTTGATTGAAGGCGATGAAAAACGCCACCTTTGAGGGCGCATCACTCAGCAGATTGAGCGGTATCTCGAAGCCACCATCCAGAGTGACCACGCCCGTATTCGCGCGCTCGAAGAAAACCGTGGCCGACGGATCGCCTCCGATTTCGACGTAGCTGGCGGTAGTGTCGACCGAGCTGGTGCTGCGGACCACCGGGGCGGGCGAACCGGGGACGGTGTCGAAGAAGAGTGCCGCCGGATCGAGTGTGTTCGGAGTGGTGAAGGTGCGCTGCTCAGTGGTGCTCAGTATCGCACCATTCGTCGAGCGCACCGAGAAAGCTGACCCGCCCAGAAGGCGCAGTTCGTACGGGACGCCTCCCGCACGCAGGCCCGCGTCCGAGAAGTCTGCGAGACGCGGGCAGACGGGCTGGAACGAGATGGTCCTCGCGTTCACCAGGCTGAACTCGCCGATAGCCGGCGTTCCGTTGATTTGCCGGACATTGATCGAGTTCAGGCTGACCGTACTGAAGTCAACCTCGTCACTGAACTGAATCGTGATCGCCCTGTTGATGGCCCACACGCTGTTAGGCGCCAAGTTCACGCTTTCGACTTGGAAGTTGCTGCCGCTGCCGCCACCGCTGCTGCCGTTGCCGCCGCAGCCTACAACGAGTAGCCCGAGAGCGAGCGGCGCGATCTGCCCAAGCACCAACAGCTGGCGTGAAGTGTTCATTGTCTTGTCCATGAGTCTGAGAAGTCAGCAGAGAATTGCAGAACTCGCGCGCCCAGCGGCGCAACGATTTCAGCTTGATTTGCGGTCAAAAACAGGAGGTCGCGTTACGAGCCGTCGATGCGCTCGGTTCAATACCTGAACGAGAAGCCCATCCCGGTGATCTCGGGGAAAAGCAACGTGTCCGGGTTCGAGATCAGCGTGATCCGAGCCTGGATGAGACGTATATTGGGCACATTGTTGATCAGCGCCAGGTTCGTCTTCCATGTGTTGTCGGGACCGCCACCCGGGAGTGGAGGGTAGGTGATCGCGAATGGCGTCGAAGGCGGCGGGAACGCGATTGCCGCGCGCGGATCCCCATAGGGGTCGTAGGCTGCGGCGTTCCTGACCGGTACCACGCCACCGACCGGCGGCGTGCCGTTGGTGGCGCCCGTTGCGCCGCGCAACGCGACCAGGACCTGAGTACCGGCCGGTTGCAGGGAATTCGGCGGATCGAACAGCGGTGTCTGAAGTTGAGGCTGGAACTGAAACGTGTCGATCCAGACCGTGTGGATGCGGTTGACCCGCACCACGAAGTCGGCCTGACCGAGGTACACGACAGGGTCGATCTCGGAGCCGAAGCCGGTGGGCGCACCCGCCGGGGTGTAGCCTCCCAGGGCATTGGCATTGTTGTCCGGGTCGATCTTGACCACGGTGCCGTTCGCCAGCACGCCACCCGTCGAGAACGCCCGGAACGCCGGGCGAGCCGAGGAGTTCAGCGCGATGTTGACCTTGAAACCGTTGAGTCCGAAGGCCTGGTCGGAAGGATAACAGCGGAATTCCATCAGCAGGGGCAGACCGAGGGTCGGCACCTTGCCGGCCGCATACAGCTTGACCGGCGTGATTCCGAGGGCGAAACCGTTGATGTCGGTCTCGACGCCGCCGCTGAGCGCCCCACCAACCGCCTGCAAGCCAGTATCGCGGAACGTGTAGCGTGTGAATTGAGTCGAGGGCAACCCGCGGTTCAGCGGATACGGAACCATCAGGGTGCCGGTACCCGAAACGAAGGAGTCGACCGGTTGAACGGTGTAGCCACGATCCTTCGGATGCATGACCTTCAAGGGGTCATTCGTCGGGTCGAGCACGTTACTGGCGAAGGTTTTCACCAGGCCCGAGTTCGTCCATTGAGGCAACAGCAAGGAGGTGACGAACTCGTCCGGGAGGAACTTGGAGTGCGAGAAGGCCATCTGGAACTTCGCATAGGTGTCGACGGTCACACCCGAAAACGGCGCCCAGGCCAGGCCCTCTACGTCCAGGTTCAGCGTCGAGTCGTCCACCAGGGCAAAGCCCAGGTCGTGGTAACGCCAGACGGTCATCATCTTGCTGCCGAGGTTTGACAACGGCGTCTGGACCGGCGCGGTGAACGGAATCTGGATTCCAATGACGGGCTGCGTCGCATCGCAAACAGCCGAGAACCGCGACACGGCGCGCGGCCGGATCGTGCCCTTGGCCAGGTTGAAAAGGAACTGTCCGCGCAGCTCGGGTGCTCCGTTGGCGTCCTCGTCCGAAACATTGAACCGTAACGCAAGGCAGCGCGTCTTCTGTTCGGCAGCCGCCGGGTCCAGGCGGAAATTGAAGTTCGGGAGTGCATCTGCCAGAGCCTTGCCGGACAGGTCAATCGAGCCATTTGCGCCGCCCAGCAGAGTCAGCTTGTACTCCTCGCCCAAAGGGAAGTTCGCCGGCGACCGCTCGAACGGCAGCTGCGGCGTGTACGTGAATTCCTTGAGGTCCAGCGACGGCTGCACGACGCCGACGATCGTGTTTCCAAGCTTGATGGTTGCTTGGACGTTCGAGACCCGTGTCACCGTGAAGGCCTCGAAAGCGGAGACGGTGGCCGGGTCCATGGGCTCGCTGAATCGGATCGTGACCGACGAGTTCGGTGCAACGCCCGCCGAAGGCAACAGCACCGGCACGGGATTGGGACTGAAGCGCACGAAACATGCCGGGGGCACGTTCATGGTTGGATCGAAAGGCATCAGGTACTGAGCCTGACCGGGCAGGAATGTCGGATTCGGATCTTGCGGGCCGACGCCGACCTGGAGGTCGACGCTGACGCCCGTGATCACTCCAAACGTAGGCGCGCTTCCGGCCTGGTTCACGACAGCCAAGGCGGCGGTTCCGATACGGATCACATCCCCGATGCGCGGAGGGGGCGCACAACTCACTGCATCAAAAGCAGCATCGATCAGATAGTTCTTGCCGGCGACATGGGTCACCGTCTGCAACGTGATGCCCTGGACTCCCACGACGCGCGGCGCGATTTCGTCGACGAGGAATCCGTTATTCGGGTCGCCCAGATCGCCGCTCGATGAACGCAACGATCGAACGACGTCGCCGGTGGGCGAGCTCGTGTCCAGCGGCGAGTTTGCGTTCGGGTCCATACCCGAGCCTGCCAGGTTTGCGAGCGTGGTGAGCTGCCCGATCGCCGGCACGGCAATCGTCGGGATTCGCACAAGTACGTTGGCCTGATTGGTGACCTGCGCCTTGGGCAGACCCAACGAATTCACGGGCAGGGGCGGGTTCGCCTGCTGCGCCTCGACCTGCGAGACAGTCATGTCGATCAGGACGCGCGTGGAATGGAACTCGACGATGCCGTCGCCGTCGTTGTCGTAAAGGTCTCCGTGGGACGGGTCGGCGACTACGCGGGCTTCGTAGGGCAGATTCGGCGGATAGCCGCTCAGCACGACCACGTTTTTCGCCGTGATCACGTTTTCGTCGAGCAAGTCGTCGAAGCTCAGCACCAAGGTCGCGTTTCGCGGCATCGCCGTCAGCACTGCCTGGGGCGCGAGCGTTAGGCCGTTCTTCTTGAGCGGCTGCAGGTTGCGATCGAGTTCCTCGAACTTGGTCTTGAACTCCGGGGTTCCCGCCGCATGCAGGATCGTCAGGGTCTCGTCCTCAGTGACCGAGTTGCGGTCGAGCCTGTAGTTGACCAGATCCGAAGCGATGTTGTCGCCGATGAGGTAGCTCTCGAACTGCAAATTGTTGTTGCCGTCGTAGACATCGACGAGTCGGCCCCAGAACGCACCCATCAACTTGATTCGATTCGCCTGGCCACCGCGGTTCGCGTCGACCACGAACTGCGTGCCTGTGGCGGGATTCACGAGCACTGTTCCGGGCGTGTTGGTCGAATTCGGCGCCGGAGCAGTGCTGCCGCAGCCGGCGAAGAGCAACGTGCCAGCGCCGAACAGGAACGCCCACGGAGCGCGACCAATTCGAACTTGTCGGCTGACCGGCGTAGTCGGTTGGGTCACAAGCGAGGAGGTGAGTGTGAGCGCGAA
Organism: Planctomycetota bacterium; assembly: GCA_031388685.1. GTDB lineage: Bacteria > Planctomycetota > UBA1135 > UBA1135 > JADJQU01. Next base: position 11,671 of record JANMRV010000301.1, on the reverse strand, counting down.
CGGAACAGGCGTCAGGTTCATGTTGGACGGGTCAGTCATGGGAGTGTGGCGGCAGGCAATCACGTTCGTGAAGAATCCCTCCAGCCGTGGCGCGCGTGTTACCGGCGCTGGGGTCAGAGGAGCAGAAGGGGCGGATGGCAGGGGATAGCTCAAAGAACAAAGCAACCGGACTGTGGCGACGGCGGCGGTCGAGGATCGGAGCCAGGCAAGGGCCAATCGCCGATCGCGGGCTCGTCTTGCAGAGTCCGGAGACGGGGAGGATGGGGAGATCGCTGAAAGGGGGACAACCCGATGCACCTCGGCGCCATTGGGCCGGGACGACAGCGGCGCGCGCTGACTGATCCCTTGGTCGGGCGGAGAATGGATGGGGAGGAGAAGATTGTGCGTCTGCACTACTGGAGGGTCAAGGAGCGATCTGCTTCGCGGAGCCCATCGCACTCGAGCCCCTCGGGTGACCTACCCGAATCCAGCGTCGGCGTTTCACAGGTTCCGCTGTTCGCGGGCCCAGACTGCAAGGGTCGCAACCCTCGGATCCAGCGCTCGAAGTAGCTCGCGCAATCTCGAGTTCAGCCAAAGAGCGGTGCGCGACAGCCTTGGAATCGAGTCGGGCGCGCACTCGGCATGGTCAAACGCCGTGCCGTGGACCTTCGATTTATGGAATGACGTAATATATTGTAGAATAACAAGTTAAGAACCTGACTGCTGTCAAAATGCAGGCCCGGCCAGCGATCCTGAGCGCCCACGGAGCCCAGCGCAGCCTATTCCGTGCGCTTTCGCACAATCGAGATCAGGTGGCCAGCGGCGCTCGGGCCGCCGGCACGAATCCTTGTCCTAGCGCGTCGGCCTCGTCGCGCAGGAAGACCAGGTGGTCGGGCCGAATCTTGCGCGCAACGGCCGATTCGCGCTCGTGAAAGACCCCTGTGGTCGAGCAACCAACCCAGCGGTGTGAGATTTCTTGTGAACAGAACCAGCAGTAGGCGCGCACCGGCGCGCGTGAAGCTAGGCGGTAGGTCGCAGTCACGTGTCGCGATTCCGTACGCGAAATGCAGGTCGGATTGGCGCAGGGATTGGACCCGCGCGTTACCGGGTAGGCGGTCTGGGCGACCTTTTCACGGGGCGCGTCGAGCTCGAGGCGGCCGAGCAAGAGAGCGAGGATCGCCATACGGATCGGTACCCCCCGGGCAGCCTGCTTGAAATAGATGCTGCGCGGATCGTCGTCGATGTCCGCACTGATCTCGTCGCGACGCGGCAGCGGATGCATGACGACCGCTTCGCGCAGTGATTCGACCGCCATTTCCTCCTTGCCGAGGTGCACGACGCGTGTGCGTTGCAGTTCGTCGGGCGTGTAGCGCTCGGTCTGCGGCCGCGTCATGTAGAGCGCGTCGACGCGCTCCAAAGTCAGGCCCTGGGCGTCCGTGAACAGGCTCAGTTGGTGCGGCTTGTGCGGGGTCAGATACATCGCGTCTCACTCGCGCGCCAGATCGCCGAGTCGCGAGACATCGGCGCGCGTGGGTTCCACGCCGAATTCCTCGCGCAAACGCTGCATCACGTAGCCCGGCAACTCGAAGCCGGGCAAAGGCACACAGACGATATTGGCGCCGAAACGCGCGAGCGCGTAGACGAAGGAGTGGATCGTGCGGCTGTAGCGCAGGTCGCCCGACAGCACGACGTGAATGCCGTCGATGCGGCCGCGCTCGATCCACAGGTTGTACAGGTCACACAGCGTCTGCGTCGGGTGCTCGTGACTGCCGTCACCGGCGTTGATCACCGGCACCGGCGAATACTGCGAGGCCAACCGCGCGGCGCCTTCGCTGGCATGTCGCAGCACGATCAGGTCCGCATAGCTGCCGCCGACGACGCGCACAGTGTCCGCCAGGGATTCGCCCTTGCTGGCCGAGGAGGAGCGCATCTCGGCGGCGGTCAGCACTCCCCCACCCAGGCGCAGCATGGCCGATTCGAAGGAAAGCCGCGTGCGGGTCGAAGCCTCGTAGAAAAGACTGGCGGAGATCAGGCCGGGACAGAGATGGGACCAGGCGCGCAGGTCCTCGGAAAAGCGCTTGGCGTGCTCGAACAGAGCCTGGATCTCCGCAAGGGAGAGGTCGTCGATCGACACCAGGTGACGGACGCCGCTTTTCATGCTGCGCGAGGCAGGCCAGCCAACCTCGGCCGGTGCCTCTGCACTAAGGTGCGAGGATAACCGCCCAGGCCGGTTCGATCAACGATCGCACGCCAGCCGTTCGAGCAGCGAAGCGTCGCCTTGCAGCGCCGCCGCCCGCAGTGCCGTCTCCATCCACGGCTCGAAAGGGACGCCGGCGCCCGCTTCCCACGCGCGCTCGGGCAACTCGAGGGCCTGGCGGATGACGCGACGCACGGTCCCGGCCGCGGCGATGGGATCCGGTCCGGCGGCGAGCCTGGGGGCCGCGCACGCGGAGGGCGGCTCGCGCGGCGTCGGCGCAAGATCGGCGCGGGTGACGAGCGCGACCGAACCCTCCGGTGCGGGGCAGGCTGCGCCATCGGCCGGGGAAAGCCAGAGCACGAGATCCGCGCCGGCTCGTGCGCGTGCGCCAAGCGCCTGGCCCTCGATCTCGAGCGCTTCGCCGAGATCGCGCGAGGAGAGCTGGCGTTCCCCCGCCGTGTCGAACACCCAAAGCGGCCAGGCGCCCGCGTGCGCGGGTTCGCACAACACATCGCGCGTGGTGCCCGGCGCTGAAGTGACCAATGCGCGCTCGCTTCCGACGAGCGCGTTGAACAGCGTGGATTTTCCCGCGTTGACCGGCCCCGCGAGCACGATGCGTGCAGGCTGCAGCAAGTATCGTGCGAGTCGCGCTCGCTCGGCGAGCAGCGCGAGGCGTGCACAAAGTTCCTGACCGCGCAAGCTGTTGCAGAACACGAGTTCTGCGCGCAGCGCGCCTTCGCTCTGATCGAGCAGCATGCGCGCGCCCGCTTCGCAGGCTGCCGTCGGCAACAATTCCAGCGCGCGCGCCTCGATCGAGCGCGGGCCTTCGGGCGGGCTCCAGCGTTCAAAGCCTGCACGCACGAGTTCGGTTTCGACGCGTCTCACCAGCGCAGGCGAGCCGTGAAGATGCAACTCCACGCGCGAAGTGGATTCGCACCACACCAGCGCTTCGTCCAGGGCCTCGCCGCCAAGTTCGAGCCGCACCAGGCTGAGTTTTCCCGGCGCGAGCCGCGCCCCTTCGAGGTGTCGCGCCAGGAATTCGAACGAGTTTTCGCCGCGCAGTTCGAGCACGGACACTGCGCCGCGGCCGCGCGGCGTCAATTCGCGCACGTGCGCCATCAGCGCGGCCCGAAGCTGTGCGGCCGCTCGCTGCCGGCGTGCTCGAGCAGCGCGGCGCACAGCCCAAGATGCACGAGGTCCTCGCTCTCGAACACGCGCCTGGCGCTGAACGCGGACTTCGCGAACGCGCGCGCGCCACCGGTCAGCGCAATCGGCGGATCGACGAGACCCGCTTCGCGTGCGACCTCGCGCGCGAGTTCGCGCACGGCGCCGCGCAAGCCTACGCCGATACCCGAGCGCAACGCCGCGGCGGTGTCGCGTCCGAGCGCGGGCGGATCGGGCTGTGGCACGACTTCGAACAGACGAGCTGCGCCGTGGGCGAGGGAGTGCGCGAGCATCGTCGGACCCGGAGCGATCGCTCCGCCCAGAAAAGCGCCGCGCTTCCAGCCCGAAGCCTCAGGCGGCGCGCCGTCGGCGAGCAACGCATCGACCGTCAGCGCGGTTCCGACGTCGATCACCACGGCACTCTCGCCGATCCACTCCAGCGCACCGCGCGCGGCGAAGAGCCGGTCGCGACCGACGCGCCGCGGTTCGAGCGTGCGATTGTCGAGGCCCGCATCGAGATCGAGGACCGCGCGCACGCCGGTCGCGCGTTCGATGTGCTCGCACCATTGCGAGGTGATTTCATCGCTCGCTACCGAGGAAATTGCCGCCAGTTCCAACGCACCGGCGCTTCGAAGAAAATCCGCGGCCGGCGCAGCTTCGTGCGCATGTCCCACGATCAGAGCGCGCGAAACGCTCACCAACGCGCCGCAGCCATCCATGCTCCACAGGCGCAACTTCACCGCGCTATTGCCCACATCGACTGTCAGGAAAGCCTGGCTCCGATTCAGTCCGCCTCCCTGTGAAGTCATCGGCTCCTTGCGACACGTCGGAGCTCTAGAGCTGCCTGGCTCCGCACCTGGCTCCGATTCGGTCCGCCCCCCTGTGAAGTCATCGGCTCGTTGCGGCCCGGCGGAGCTGAGGAGCCGCCTGACTTGGCTAACGGCGCGCTCACCTCCGCCTCGCATCCACTTCGCGGCCCTACTTCTTCTTCACCTTGTACGTGATGATGTGGATCTTGCCCTTGCTGTCCACTTCGACGTCCCATTGGTCGTACTTGTCCTTGTTGTTCTTGACGAAGGAGATCGCTTCCTGCGTCGAGTTGACCGGGTGACCGTTGATCGACTTGATCACGTCGCCTTCCTTCGCGCCGTGCGCGGCAGCGACGGAATTCGCCGGCACGCTGGTCAGCGCGACGCCGTCGTACTTGCCGGTGGACGGATCGCGGTGACGGTCGAGTTCGACTTCGGAGAGGTAGACGTCGTAGCTCGTCTCCCACTCTTCCATATCCTTGGAGCCGATCTGGTAGATCCCATCGCCGACGAGTTGCGTGCGCTCCGGGATTTCACCGTAGGTCTTGGACCGCGGATATCGGACCTCCGTCGGTTTGGGGATCGAGCTGCCGCCCAGGCGCGCGAGTTCCTCCATGTCGAGCCGCTTCTCGAACTCGACCGGCTTGACCAGTTCCTGCGCGCGCGCGGTGTCCGCAAACTTGAAACTGATTCCCTCGGGCAGGATCGCAGCCACCATGATCGATTCGTTGGGCGCATCGAGCGCGTCGCCGACATGCTTGACCACGGTCTGCTCCTTGAGCGTCACCTTGGCGGCGGGCAGATACTTGATCACCGCGCGCGAACCGGAATCGTCAGTCGAGTCCGCCTTGACCAGCAGCACCTTGAGCAGCGTGGCCACCGGCACGGGTCCGACGGCCACCGGGACCTCGGGCCCGGTCGGCACTTCGACTTTGGGCGGCGCCTTGCCCGTCCAGTTGTACTTGTTGAGCGTCTGGTTCACGCGCTCGTAGGCCACGATGTCATCGGCCTTCTTCTCGATCGGCGGGACCTTGTCCAGCAGGCCCGTGACCTCCTCCTTCGACACGCGCTTCTCGCGCTCAGCGCGGTGGGTCAAGTAGTCGCCGACGTAGGCCGCCAGGCAGGCCCCGAACAGGGTCGCAAGGCTCCAGGAGATGATCTTGAGTTGAGCGGTGTTCATGGAGTCGACTCGCATCCTAACCCGCTCGCGGCCGCGCTTACAAAAGCGGCCTGCGCGTTCCGGGAGCCAGGCGGGTTAGCCCTTGACCCCCGCAGACGCCGCCCCAGGGAGCCCGAAGGGTTAGCCGTTGACCCCATGAGACGCTGCCCCAGCCGACTTCTTCCTGGCGCGCCGCCAGGCGCCGTCACAATCCCATGCCGCGGCCGCTCAGGAGTCCCCGGGCATCTTCAGGCCGTCCTTGCCCCTTCCGGAACTCGACGTGATCCCGCGCAGGGCGAGGATCAGTTCGTCCGGACGATCGCTGGCGGCGAGGGCGTCCTTCAGCTCGACCAGCTTGTACTGAACCAGGCGGCGCAGCGACTGGTTGAACGAGACCAGGCCGGGCGTGTTCGAGCCTTCGATCGTGCGCGCGATTTCACCGGTCTCGCCGCCGTCGAGCAGTTCGCGGATGCGCGGCGTCGCGGTCATCAACTCGAAGGCGGGCACCATGCCGGTGCCCGAGGCACGCGGGATCAGACGCTGCGAAAGCACGCAGGCCATGTTGTCGCCCAGGCGCGTGCGCACCTGGCTGTGCTGTTGCGCCGGGAAGAAACCCAGGATGCGGTCGAGCGTCTGGGCCGCGTTGACGGTGTGCATCGTCGAGAGCACCAGGTGTCCGGTTTCCGAAGCGTCGAGCGCGGCGACGACAGTCTCCTGGTCGCGCATTTCGCCGATCAGGATCACATCGGGGCTCTGGCGCAGCGCGTGGCGCAGACCGTCCTGGAATGTCGGACAGTCGATGCCCACCTCGCGCTGGCTGATCACGCAGCGGTCTTCGCTGAACAGCATTTCGATCGGATCCTCGAGCGTCACGATGTGGCGCTCGGCGTGCGTGTTCATGTACTGGATCATGCCCGCCAGGGTCGTCGACTTGCCCGAGCCCGCGACGCCGGTGACCAGCACCAGACCGCGCTTGCGCGCAGCGACCTTGGTCAGCTCCGCGAACGGCAACTCGAGGCGCTCGAGATCCGGCGGCTGATCGGCGACGCGCCGCAGCACGACCGCCGGCTCGCCCATCTGACGGTAGGCATTGATGCGGAAGCGGCCCAGACCGTCGAGCTGCAGCGCGGAATCGACCGAGCCGTGCTCGCGCCACTGCTGCATGCGCTCCTTGCCCATCACGCCTTCGAGAACTTCGTGCAACGCGCCCGCGCCGGGCACACGGCCGGGCAGGAAACCTATGCGACCGTCGACGCGTGTCGAAGGACGCCCGCCGGCGCGCAGGATCAGGTCGCTGGCCCCGGTCTGGACCATGACGGCCAGCCAGGCTTCGATCTGGTGGCGCGGCGACATCGATGTCGACGAAAGGCGCTCGGCAAGCTGACAGGCTTCCACGAGGCGTGCGGCTGCGCCCGGATTCTGCGGCGTTTCACGGCCGAGTTCGGCTTTGACATCCGCGTCGGCCAGTTCCTGTTCGGTGACCTCGAGTCCGGCGAGTGCTTTGCGCTGCAGCTCGTCGGTCTCGTCAATGAGCTCGGCGGCATTCTGCTTCGCACTGGCAGGCGTTTCGGGGGGGCGCGGCGGCGGCGCGGTGCGCTGGGGCGCCGGCGCGGGCGCCGACGGTTTGTTGGACCCAAAACCGCGCGGGGGCGACGGGAGCGTCGACGGGTTCGAGGCAACGCGGCGTTCTTCAGGCCCCGTGAGCGGGATCTTGTTGGGCAAGGGCCCTGAGTTGCGGCGGTCGAAGCGCGGGTCGTTCGGAGGGTTCACACGGTTCCTGGGGAATGCCGATCAGCGGCACGAAACGGGTCAACACTGGACCGGAACGTGCGCAACCGTCATCGACTCCCGCCGGCGGAGGTCTTGAATGTGGACCCGATCTCGCGCCCGGGGCAAACCCGGCCAGCGGTCCCGCAGGCCTCAGGAAACGGCCTTGGGGGCGCGAACGAGGCGCTGGGCGGCGGTGAGCAATTCGCCAAGCCCTCGTCCGGTCCAGGAGGAGATCCTCGCCACGGGCGCGCCGACGGCCGCCTCGAGCAGGGCCGCGCGCTCTTCAGCCTCGGGCGATTCGACTTTGGTGGCCACGACCAGGCGCGGCTTGCTGAACAAGTTCCTGGCGGCGCGCTCCAATTCGATTTCGATCACGCGCCAGGACTCGACCGGGTCCGCGGGCGAATCCAGCGAGACGTCGACGAGGTGCAGCAGCACTCCGCAGCGTTCGACGTGCTTGAGAAAACGGTGGCCGAGGCCGTGGCCTTCGCTCGCGCCTTCGATCAAACCCGGCAAGTCCGCGATCACGAGCGTGTCGTAGTCGCCGACGCGCGCGATCCCGACTTGGGGCACGAGCGTGGTGAAGGGATAGTCCGCGATCTTCGGCGTGGCCGCGGTGACTTTGGAAAGGAAAGTCGACTTGCCGGCGTTGGGCATGCCGATCAGGCCGACCTCGGCGAAAAGCTTGAGTTCGAGGCGCAGACGGCGTTGCTCACCGGGCTGACCGGGCTGTGCAAAACGCGGAGTCTGGCGCACGGCCGTGGCGAATTTCGCGTTGCCGAATCCTCCATCGCCGCCGAGCACGACTTCCAGACGATCGCCGTTGTGCGCGAGATCGCGCAGCAGATTGCCACGCTTGGCGTCGAAGACCTGCGTGCCCACCGGCACTTCGATCTCAAGATCGGCTCCGTCGCGGCCGGCCTTGTTGCTGTTGCCGCCCGGCTGACCGTCGGTGGCCTGGTAGCGCATGCGCCGGCCGAGCTTCAGCAACGAGTTCACCTGATCGGTGGCGCACAGGACCACGTTGCCGCCACGGCCGCCGTCGCCACCGTCAGGACCTCCGCGCGGCACGAATTTCTCGCGGTAAAAAGAAATCAGGCCATCGCCGCCCTTGCCGGCCATGACCTCGATCTCGATTTCGTCGCGAAACACGGGCTGGGCGTGCGCCAGGCTGCCCGCCTCGCGCTAAAAGTTCAGCTGACCAGATCCACGTGGATCTTGCGGTTGGCTTGGAAGCGGACGCGGCCGTCGACGAGCGAGAACAGCGTGTAATCGCTGCCGCGCCCGACGTTCGCGCCGGCGTGGAACTTGGTGCCGCATTGGCGGACCAGAATCGTGCCGGCGGTGACCAGCTCACCACCGTAGCGCTTGACTCCGCGGAATTGCGGGTTGGAGTCGCGACCGTTGCCGGTCGAGCCTGCACCTTTTTTGTGTGCCATGTCGAGTTCTCGTGAGTGTGGTTTCGAGTGTGCGGGCGGATTAGCCGCGCACCTCTTGGATGCGCACCTTGGTGTAGAGCTGGCGGTGACCGCGCTTCTTGCGCACGTTCTTGCGGCGCTTGAAGCGGAAGACGATCAGCTTTTCGCCGCGCTCCATACCGAGCACCTCGCCGCTGACACTGGCACCGGCGACGGTGGGCTTGCCGATCTTCGAAACGCCCTCGCCGGAGATCATCAGGATCTGGTCGAAGGTGATCTTGTCCCCAGCGTTCTTGGGGGCGTCGAAGTCGCAGAGGATCACGTCGCCCTGGCGCACAGTGAACTGGCGCGAGCGGTCTTGGATGATGGCGTACATGGGTCGGAGGGCTCGAAAGACTGCTTGGGGAGCGGACGCCTGATCGGCGGCCGCGAGTCGGACGCCCGCATGGGCGCCACTTCAGGGCGGAAGAGTGTCGTGGAGCGAAGCCTTCTAGTCAAGCCCTCAGCGCTTGCGCCTGCCCCCGGGACGGACTTCGCGGCCGTCAGGACGCAGATAACGCAGCACCGAATCCTCGAGCTGGTCGGAAACCGCCGCCAGCGTGATCTGCTTTTGGTTGCGGCCTTCGAGGTCCTTGAGCTCGCTGGTGCAGTTGGCCTTCAGGTAGTCGACCACATCGGCTGCCGCGCGGACCTCGACCTTGCCGAAGCCCTTCTGGGGCAGGGCTGCGCCAAGCCGGCGCAGGATCGATCCTGAACGCGACTCCACGGTGCGCAGGCGTCCGCTGCCGCGGCAGCGTGCGCAATTGTGGAACAGCATCCTGGACAGGCCCGGCCCCAGCCGCTGGCGCGTGAGCTCGAGCAATCCGAATTGCGAGATGCGTCCAAGCTTGGAGCGCGCTCGATCGTCCGCCAGCGCCTGAGCGAAGGCGCGTTCGACCGCGCGCCGCGAGCCGGCACGCTGCATGTCGATGAAGTCGCAGACGATGATGCCGCCGAGGTCGCGCAGGCGAATCTGGCGGGCGATCTCCGGGGCGGCCTCGAGATTGGTCTTGAGTGCGATTTCCTCGAACTCGAAGCCCTCCGAGCGCGTCTTGCCCGAGTTGACGTCGATCGCGACCAAGGCTTCGGTCTGATCGAAAACGATCGAACCGCCTGAGGGCAGTTCGATGCGCCGCGAGAAGATACGTTCGAAGTCCTGCTCGACGCCGTAGGCGTGGAACAATGGCCGCGCTCCGTCGTGGAGTTGGATGCGATCCAGATCCTCAGGTGTCATCAGGCGCGCCGTGAATTCGCGCACGCGCTGGAAGACCTCCGGATCGTCGACGATCACCGCTTCGGTCGAAGAGTTGAACAGGTCGCGAACCGTGCGGATCGCAACGTCGGACTCCTCGTACAACGGCGCGGGGCCGCGGCCGAGGTTCAGACGTTTCTCGAAATCTCCCCACAGCGCGAGCAGGTAGTCGAGGTCGCGCTGAAGATCGTCGCGCGTGCAACCGACGCCTGCGGTGCGCACGATCACGCCCATCCCCGGCGAAAGATTGTCGAGGCTCGCCAGGATCTTCTTCAGCCGGCGGCGCTCCTTCTCGTCCTCTATCTTTCGGCTGACTCCTGTGCGCGCCATCGAAGGCATCAACACCAGGTGCCGGCCGGGGATCGAAATATAGGTCGTCAGCGTCGGCCCCTTTTCGCCGATCGCGTCCTTGGTGATCTGTACGACGACGACCTGCCCCTTCTCGAGCAGCTCCGTGATCGGACGTCGCGGCCGCGCCTGGCGGCGAGTGCCGTTGCCCTGCGATTGGCCATGACGTCCGCGCGCGCCGCCCTGGGTCGTGCGCGCCGCGCCACGCGTCTTGCGCAGCGATCGTCGGCCACGTTGATCGCGGCCCTCGCGTGCGGGAGCGCCTTCGGGCAGAATCACGTCGTCGCCGGTTTTCGGCGCGGCTTGGGGCACGGCTTCGAGCAGCGTGCCTTCCGGCAGGTCGGCCATCGGCTCGTGTTCCGCGCCGTCGTCAAGTTCGCCGTGCTCGTCCTCGCGAACCGAGGAAAACAAGTCCTCGTGATGGTCTGCGTGCGAGTGCTCGGCGTGCCGCTGCTCTTCCGCACGCGCTGAGTGCGCGGCGTCCGCGACGTGCAGCTCGTGGTGATCGTCGACGATCTCAGCGAAGTCATCTGAGTTCTCGCCGCCGTGTTCGCCCAAGTCGGCCGTTGCACCGGGGGCTGCGACTTCGGCGCCGGCGGGCGCGACTCGATCTCGCGGCTCCTGCCGCGCATCTGCAGGCGTCTCGACGGCGGAGTCATCGCCTTCCCATTCGTCGGGATCGATCTTCGCGCTCATCAGCTTCTGAAGCGTGAAGTCCTTTTCGCCGTACACCGACAGGACGTCCGAGGTGTGCAGAAAACCATTTCGGCCCTGGCCAAAATCCACGAAGGCTGCGCCGATCGCCGGTTCCAGGTTGACGACACGGCCGCGGTAGATGTCGTTCACCAGCAACTTGTGCTTTCGCACGGTCATCTGGAAATCGACGATCTGCTGGCCCTCGACCACCGCGACGCGAACTTCTTCGCGGTCGGAGGCGTTGACCAGGATCACGTTTTTGCGGCGCAGCGCAGGCTTGGCCGGTTCGCGGACCGGTTCCTCCGACTCGTCCGAAGTGTGTCCGCCGCGCGGACCGCGGCCCTCGTTGCGGCCGCGACCGTCCTGACGCTTGCGCCGAGGGACCGGGTGCGCAGCCACTGTAGGAACGACCACTGCGGGGAAATCGTCGTCTTCGAACGGAAGCACTTCGACACCCAGCGGTCCGGCCGAATCCAGGGCACCCTCTTGTTCGCGTTGACGACCGCGACCGCCGCGACTGCCCCGCCGACGGCGCTTGGCTGCACGCGGATCCGAGGGAGCCTGCTCGGAAGCAGCGGCTGAGGGCAGGTTGCTGGCGATCTGAGCAGCGGCTTCGGGGGAATCCGTTCTCTGCGCTCCGCGTCCCCTTCCCCGGCCTCTACGGCGAGATCGAGCGCCTGCAAGCTGAGCATCGGGCAAGAGCGGGTCGGCTGGGTGTTCGAGAGCCGGACGGCCTTCGACACCCGCCACATCGCTTGCGGATTCGAGGCTCGAGTCGGCCGGCCAGGCGGCACTGCCCTCAGGAGTTTCCAGGCCCGTGCCGTCGCGGCCACGACCGCC
>JANMRV010000285.1:0-11495 GCA_031388685.1 Planctomycetota bacterium | reverse complement strand
CAGTGACGGCGATCCCGCGCGCGCCGTAGCCTTGGCCGGAGCACTGGCCATCGTCTCCGGGCTACTGTGCATTCTCGCCGGCCTGACGCGACTGGGCTTCATTACGGAGCTGCTCTCCAAGCCGATCCGCTACGGATACATGAACGGCATCGCGCTGACCGTGCTGACCAGCCAGTTGCCCAAGCTCTTCGGACTGAGCGCAGAGGGCGACGGCCCGCTGAGACGGATCTGGGCATTGGGTCGGGCGCTGCTCGCGGGACAGGCCAACTGGACCGCACTCCTGATTGGGGCGGGAACGCTGGCGCTGATTCTCTTGCTCAAGCGTTTCCCGCGCTGGCCCGGAATCCTGATTGCCGTCATATGCGCAACGCTGGTCGTCGCGGCGCTGGACCTGGCCACACGAGCCGGCGTGGCGGTGCTCGGTTCCTTGCCGCAGGGTCTGCCCGTCTTCACGCTTCCCTGGATCACGCGAGAAGACCTCGTGCCTGTGCTGATCGGCGGTTGCACCGTCGCACTCGTCTCGTTCGCCGACACCAGCGTGCTTTCGCGCACGTATGCGGTGCGCAGCGGAACTCGCGTGGATCCCAATCAGGAGATGGTCGGGCTGGGAGCAGCGAATCTCGTGGCTGGTCTTTTCCAGGGCTTTCCGATCAGCTCGAGTTCCTCGCGCACCCCCGTGGCCGAGGCCGCGGGTGCCAGGACACAAGTGAGCGGAGTCGTGGGCGCGCTCGGCGTCGGCATGCTGCTGCTGCTAGCGCCGAACTTGTTGCGCTACCTGCCGAGCACGGCGCTGGCCGCCGTCGTGATCGCCGCGGCGATCGGCCTCTTCGAAGTCGCCGATCTGCGCCGCATCTATCGCATCCAGCGCTGGGAGTTCTGGCTGTCGATCGGTTGTTTCGCCGGAGTGGCCGTGCTCGGGGCAATTCCGGGCATCGGCCTGGCCATCGTGATCGCCGTCATCGAGTTCCTTTGGGACGGTTGGCGTCCGCACTCGGCCGTGCTCGGGCGCGCGCAGGGCGTCAAGGGTTACCACGACATCACGCGTTATCCCGCGGCTCGCCGCGTCCCCGGCCTGGTGTTGTTCCGCTGGGACGCGCCGCTGTTTTTCGCCAATGCCGAGCTGTTTCACGAGCGCGTCCTGGATGCGGTAGCCGACTCCCCCACACCCGTGCACTGGCTGGTGGTCGCCGCGGAGCCGGTGACCAGCGTCGACGTCACCGCCGCCGACATGCTGGCCGAGCTCGACGAAACGCTGAACTCGGCCGGGATCCAGCTGTGCATCGCCGAGATGAAGGACCCGGTGAAGGACAAGTTGAAGCGCTTTGGACTGTTCGCGCGCTTTGGCGAAGGCAGTTTCTTCCCCACGACCGGCGCGGCCGTTTCCGGCTACCTTGCGCAGCACAAGGTGGAATGGGTCGACTGGGAAGAAGTGCGCGAGCGCTGAATCGCCAAGCTCGCGGCGCGCTCAGAAGCGCAAGGACCAGGCCAAGTCGAGATCGCGCGGTATCGAGCCGGATGAAGTATCGCGATTCGCAGTCCACCCGGCGACCTGCCATCGCGATCCGACTTCCGTCCGAGCGCACGACGTCCGGATCAATCCGGTCACGATGTCCGGATTCCTGTCCGGATAGGAGCGAGCGTGTGTCGATGCCCCAGCGGAGCCGAACTCCCAAAACCGCGTCATGGCGGCGTTCCCGACGAGGGATTCGTTGAGGCTCGTGCGGCGCGGCTCGCAACATTTTGTCGCGAGAAGTGTCGCGAGCCGCAGTGCCGCCCGCGACACGCCAGCGTGACCCGACCGCTGTCCGAACGCGCGATGGCCGGATCTATCCGGACACGATGTCCGGATTTTTGTCCGGATAGGGGCGAGTGCGTTGGGACGCCGGCGCCATCCGGCCGCGCTGTCTGGAATGCTGTCCGCACGACGCCGCTGAGCTACACGATGGAGCGCGTTTCCATCATTTGATCCGGTATTCAGTCGAAGGACCGTCCCCGATTTTCAGAACGAGGCCCAGTTGGAGAAACTGGTTCAGGTGGCGTCGAGCCGTGCGGTGGTCCACACCCATCGCGGCAGCATACTCGCCCGACTTGGCGTGGCCCTTCGACGCGATCCATTCCCAGCCGGACCGCTCCGATTTGCCGAGCTTGCCCAGAACCTTTGCGCCCAACGCCTCCACCGCCGCCCGCACATGCCGGAAGATGGTCAGGTTCAGATAGAGCCCATCGAACGAATATTTCGGCGCGGGCAGGCCATGCTTCGTGGCCGCTTCGCTGAGAGTTTTCATTCCAAAGCCGCGCCCCTCCACGAGCTTCGTTCCACCGAAAGCGAACTGAAGCTTTGGATTTCGGTTGTACATCGGCGCGCTGAACGCCTGCATCTGTTCCACGGTGATGGGAGCCAACGGAGCGCCCGGGCTGCGCACCGTGACCGTGTCCGCAGTCACCATCAGATGACAGGTCGCGCCGGTCAAGTCGTAGTCGCGATGCACCAGCGCGTTGATCACCGCCTCGCGCACCAGTTCAAAGGGCAGAGCGGGCCGTTCCTTGCGGGTCATGCGGCTGCGATCGATCACGTTCGGCAGTTTCGGGCGCAGCCATTGCTCTACGAGCTTTGGAATCAAGATGGTCGGCCCGTCGAAGTTTGCGATCTCGTGCGTGCCGTCGGGAAACTCGATCGTCGCGTTCAGCCCGGCGTGGTGCAGGATCTCGCGCGGAGCCTTGCCGAAGAGCAGGAACCCAAACCCGGTCGGCACCAGCTTTGAACCTCGGCGATGGAGCAGCCCCTGGCGCTCCAAACGCTCGAGGAATTTGGCTGACATAGGCCTGTCGGGGAGCTGTGTTCGCTCGCGATACCGGGCGAGCGCTTTGGGCGCCAAGTCGATCAGACGCGCGCCGGCCAGAGTTGCGTCCCACTGCGAAAGAGGCGATTTCTTGGTCGAGCGCACGTTCTTGGCTTCGGCCGCACGCGTCATGGCCTGGGCGATGAACCTCTTGTTCGCAGCACGAATTTGTCCTTGCAGGTCAAGATCGAACAGGCGGACCTTGACGCCGTTCTCCTCCAAGTAGCGGATGCCCTGACGATCCACCGTGGGATCGGGATCCTCGATGCCCACCCAGACCTCGGCAATCCGGGCATTCACAATCCGCTCGGCACAGGCTAGCTTCGGATGTTTTCGAGCTCCGGGTGCGCAGGGCTCCAACGTGGCAAACAGGATCGAGCCGTCGAGGCGCTCGTCGCGCAGCTTGCGTTCCAACAAGGTGTATTCAGCGTGATCGCCATGGCGAAGTTCCCCGCGAGACGCGGTGCGCACCGTTCCATCAGGTTTCAACAGCACGGCACCCACGAGCGGGCTTGCCTTCTTGTCAGTGCGCGGCTCAATGAGCGAGCGCTTCATGACTTCGATGGCTTTCACCATCAGCTTGCGCGCGTTGAAGGTTGACTTGGGAGTCATGGATCAAAGCACGGCGCGTGACAGGCGGGCGGATGTTGCCACGCTCAACTCGCCGTCAGGCGGCTTCTGAAGCAGCCGAGCGCTGCTGCCGGTCGAGTCGCCGGGTGTTCTTTCGAGCGTTAGCCAATGGGTCGCCTGCGCGTCCGGGGATGGGAACCTAGCCAGTAGACCAGACGGACGGCAGGCGGCCAACCGAGTGCCGGGCGCGGGGGCAACCGGCGCAAGTTTGTCTTCTCCCAACAGGAACAAGTAGGCGTACACGGCGGCAGCGAGGTAGTGCTCGCGATTCTTCAGGCGCTTGCCTTCCAGGAAGGCGATGTCGGCCAGCGCATGCAGGCCTCTTCGCTCCGGATCGGCGCACAGCGCCTTGTGCAGATCGAGCAGCGTCTTCGCGGGATCGTCGTCGTACTGCTCGCGCAGGCCGAAGGTGTGCAGGAATTCGAGCGTCGACACGCTGGGCGCCTCGCCATCGAGCGCGTTCGCGTTCAGCTCCGCATCGACCGCCGCAGGCCGTACGCGCTTCACGCCCACCATCGGCCGGTCGGTGAGGAAGCAACCGCTGGCGCTCGCGCACACAAGCAACCCAAGGGCCAACAAGACCGGGTGCAGGCGCATGCTGGTCACTATAGCCGACAGCAACATGTACCGGGCACCGAGCCCAAGTACTCGACCACCCTACCCTTGCGTCGTGTACGCGCGCCCGGGCTCGCGCACACGGCGAAAAGGTAGCGTGGTTGAGCACTTGGGCTGGGTGCTACTTGACCATCAGCGCGTAACGATGGCCCGAATTCAACCACGAGATCATCGGGGCGGCGACGAGCTTCGCGCCGTGCTCACGAGCAATGCTAGAGACCTCGTCCGTCGTCATGGTCAACTTCGGCGGCAGGCTCCGAAGCTTCCGCACGCGGTTTTTCATGGAGTCCTGATCGAAGAAGCTCATCAGGACATGGCGCTTCGCCACGCGCAGCAGTTCGTGCAGGAGCCGGTGCCGCTCCTCGATCGTGGGCAGATGGTGGTTGAGCCGAATGCAGGCGACAGCATCCACGCTCGCGTCGCGGAAGGGCACGTGGAAGCCCGACGCCGCCACGAGCAGGCGCGGCACGGGAAGCGCCGGACGCTGATTGGCGTGCAGGAGTTGGCCCCAACCCGTGTCGGCCTGGATCAGGAATTCGGTCCATGGTGCGAACGACGGGCTGAGTCTTCCGCCACCGCAGGGCAACTCGAGCAGCGTCCCGACTTTTCCGCGACTGCCCATGAGACGCGCGATCAGGCGCCGCTCACGCATCGTGCTCAAGCGCGCGAGCAGCCGGACCTCGTAGCCGCGGTTGTAATCCTGGGCTCGGTCGAGCACTGCGTAGGCTTCCTGATAACCCTGGCTCGAGGCAAGCGAGTCCGCCGCGCCCCAGGTCTCGCCTGTCCCGCGGCGGGCGAGGTCGACGATGCCGTCGCGCGTGGGGAATTCGGCCGGGCACTTCGAACAGCGCAGGCCGGACTCTGACGCTTCGATGACGGAGTGGCACCAAGGGCAGGCCAGGGATGCGAGGATCGGCCCCACTCCGGGCGGCACGACAGCCATGAGGTCGGGCATTTTGGTTTGCTCCGGCTAGTGACGAGTCGAAGGATCTGTTGGGTTGGCGGATCGAGCGCGAAGGAAGAATGACGCGCGAGCGCGCGGGTTGCCCACAGTAGTATGGCATTAGCCCATGGCCCTTCAAACACGAGCCATTCCCGTGAGCCAGCCTCTCTGCGCCACGCCCGTCGAGATCTACGAGACTCAAAAGAACCGTGTCCTCATCTACGAGGACCGGGTCTGCAAGACTTTCGGATCGGCGCGCCACGCCGCGGTTCACCTGCGCCGGGAAATCGAAGCTCTCCGGCGACTCGCCGGTATCCAGGGCGTGCCAGTCATTCTCGCACTCGGGCTGGATCGCAAGTCGGTCGTCATGTCACGCGTGCCCGGTACGCCCATGACGAAATGCGAGAGCGTCTCGGAACGCACGATGGCAAGCCTGCGGAGCCTGGTCGAACAAATGCTCCAGCGCGGGATTGCGCGACATTCGCTGCCGCCGCGCGATGTGATCGTGGCACCGGACGGTTCGGCCAGCCTGGTCGATTTCGAGCGCTCGACGCGACGCCTTTTCCCGGGCGACCCGGCCTGGATCATCGCGAAGGGAGTCACGCGCTTTCACCTCATGCGAATGCTCCATGAGCACGCGCCGCAGCTTATGAACCGAAGCGAGCAGCGCCGTTTGCGCTGGCATACCATCGTGCGCGCCGTGCTGCAGCGCCCCGCAAAATTCCGGCGTCGCGTGCTGCGCGCACTCGGCAAAGCTTGAAAGCCGCCGATCGGTCCGACGCGGCCACGGATCACGGCAATCGTCGGACCGACGGGAACGTACGGTGTCAGGTGCTTCCCCACCCTACCTTTTCGGCGTGTCCGCGAGACAGCGCGCGGGTACACGCTGATAGGTTCGGCTGTGGGAGCCCCTGACTCGGTGCTAACGCGCTGGCTCGCCGCGGATCGAGCGGCGCTCATCGACGAAGGCGCGCCAAGCCTCGGTTCCATGCAAAGGCTTGGGGTCGTTGAGCGTCTCGATGTCGCGCTGACTGCGTGCGTCGCCGCGTTCGAAGGCGGCACGCATGGCGTCTATGCCGCGAACTGCGAATTCCTCGACGAGACGCGTGCGTTCGGTTTCGTCGAGTTCGCTGTCGGCGCGAATCAGCGGGACACAGCCGATGTAGGCGATCGCCGAACGCCAGCGGTAGAGCGGACTCTCGGGTGCGGTCTCGGAGATTGCAGCGGCAAACTCGGCCGCTGCACGCCAATCGCCCATGGCACGCCGCACCATGCAAACTCCCATGTAGGCGGAGGCGAGGTCGACCTGGAAGTCCTGGTTGCCCGGCGCGAGCTGGACGGCGCGCTTGTGGGCTTCGATCGCCGTCCGGGTCAGCGCCTCGGCCTCCTCGAGTTTCTTGAGCGAGAACTTCGCGCCGCTGAGATTGAAGGCGCTGGACCCGAGCCGATTCTGAAAGCTCGGCTCGTGGGGCGCTTCGCGCGCGATCTCCTGCAGAAGTTCGAGGGTCGCGGTGTAATCGACCACAGCCTGTTCATGATCTCGCTTGTAGTCGGCGGCCAACCCGAGTTGGTTGTACGCCGTCGCCAATTGAAGCTTGTAGCCCGGGGTGTTCGGAAATTGCTCGACGATCTTCCGCAGTTCATCGCGCGCCTGGCGATAGAAGGGGGTCGCGGAGTCGAATTCGCCTGCACGCAACCAGATGCCTCCCTGGTTGATGCGGGCGACCGCGAGTTCTTGCGCCAGCTGACCATTCAGCGGACTCGACTGCACCAGCGTCTCGGCAAGTTCGACGGCGCGCGCCAAGGCTCGTTCGGCTTCGTGGTTGACTGCTTTTCCCTCTGAGAAAAAGTTCATGAGCACGTAGCCGTACTCGTTCCAGCATCCGTAGGCGTTCTCGAGCAACAGCAGGTTGTCGGGGTGCGTCGCCAGCACCTTCTCGATGTGATCGACACCGCGCTTGAGCACATCTCGAGCGACTTCGTTCTTGCCCGCAAGCCACAGCGCCTTGCCGTGATGGACGTTGTTGGTCGCCCAGTCGACCTCGAGGTCGACGCTGCCTGGCTTTGATTCGAGCAGCAGGTCGAGTTCACGCTCGTTCGCTTCCAGCAGAGTTTCGGCAGCCTCGACTTTGCCGGCGTTCACCTGGGTACAGGCCAGCCGCACACGCGCAGCCAGCAACGCTTTGCGACGCTCGAGGTCCTCGGGCATGGCGGCCGCCAATTGCTCGTAGAGGGCGATCTCGCGTTCGTGCGCGCCCGCCGCATCCTCGTTGCGTCCGAGATCCTCGAACAAACCTGCGAGTCGAGCATAGCCCTTGGCCGCTTCGAGCCGCGCATTCTCGTCGCCGGGTTCCTCGGCGACGAAGCTCTCGAGCAAGCGCACCGCGCCTTCGAGCAGCCCGCGGCGCACGGGCTCCATCTGCGGCACGAATCGCAAGTCGACATCGCCGACCTTGGACAGCATCTGGTCGACGGCGTTCATAGCTCGCGCATAGTTGCGTTCGGCACGTTCGGCCTGTGCGCGGATCTGGACACCGGCCTGGCGCTCCTTCCAAGCCCACAGAGCCGGCGCGCCGACGGCGAGCAGCGCGGCCAATGCGTACGCCAGCGCCAAAGCAGGATGTCGCTCGACCCAGCGCCGCGCGCGCAGGAAGCCTCCAGCTCGACGTGCCGTGATCGGATGCTTGTCGAGGACGTTGCGCAGGTCGCGCGCGAATTCAGCGGCGCTCGAGTAGCGGCGGCTTGGCTCGCGATCCATCGCGGTCGCGCAGACGGTTTGTGCTTCCCAGGAAATTCGCGGGTTGTGAACGCGAATCGCCGGGGATTCGCCGCGTTCGATGGCGACGATCAGATCAGCGTCGGATTGCCCGCCGAAGGCCGGCCGCAGTGCCAGCATTTCGTAGAGCGTCACGCCCAAGCCATAGACGTCGGTGCGCGCATCGATGGCGCTCGCATCGCCGCGCGCCTGTTCGGGCGCCATGTATTGCAAGGTGCCCAGCCGCGCTCCCGTGCGCGTCAACTTGTCGCCGCCGGACGGCAACGCGAGTCCGAAATCGAACACCATCGCGCGGCTCGCGTCGCCGGTGGTGAGCATGATGTTCGACGGCTTGATGTCGCGGTGAACGACGCCGCGACGATGGGCGTGCTCGAGGGCTTCGGCCACTTGCTCGATGACGAGCAGGCAACTCGCTTCCCAAGATCCCTCGAACAAGTAGCCGGCACGCTCGCGGTCCGGGGCAAGGTCGCGGCCTTCGAGCGAAATCGGGTCACGGCCTGCGAGCGCCTTCAGGATCTCGTCGACCGTCTTGCCGGCGACGAGCTCCATCGTGAAATATGGAATGCCCTGCTCTTCGCCCACGCTGTAGACCGGGACGATGCCGGGGTGTTGAAGCCGCGCGATGGTCTCGACTTCACGTTTGAAGCGCTCGCGGGTACCGGCGAAGAACATGCTCTCGGGGCGCACCACCTTGAGGGCGACTTCGCGACCTAGGCGCGGCTCGCGAGCTCGATAGACGACGCCCATGCCGCCTGCGCCGAGTTGGCCCAGGATCTCGAATTCGCCAAGTCGCTTGGGCGGCCCCGCCTCGGAACTCCCGCCCAGGACTCCAATGTCCGCGAGCAGCGCGAGTCGGCGGCGCAGGTGCTCTGCGTAAGCGGGGTTTGCGCGCACGAGCTCCTCGACGGCCGGCGCATCGCCGCGTTCAAGAGCCTCGAGCGCACTGATCATGAGCTCGTTCAAGCGTCCATCGCCCGTGTCTGCCATGATTTCGAGCTCCATTGGACGCCCAGCGCGTCTGGCACACAAGCCGCCTCAGCCCCAGGCCGGGCTATACTTGGGTCGCGATGCCCGACGAAGTCGGCAATTTGGTCGAGAGTGCGGTGCGTGGCGAGACGCCGGCTGTCGAGATTTTGCTCGAGCGCTACCTGCCGGGTCTGCGCGCGTTCGTTCGCCTGCGGGCCGGCCCGATGGTGCGCACCCACGAGTCGACCTCGGACATCACTCAGTCGGTGTGTCGCGAGGTGCTGCAGAACATCGCGGGCTTCCAATACGGCGGCGAGGTCGGATTCAAGCATTGGCTCTACGCGACCGCTCTGCGAAAGCTGCAGAAGCGCGACGTGCATTGGCGACGGCAAAAGCGCGAGGCGGCGCGAAACGTCGACGACGACGTTTCCTTGATCGACGCCTACCACTGCGTTTCGACGCCGAGCGGACGTGCCATCGCCAAGGAAGAACTCGCGCGCATCGAGCTGGCCTTCGACGAGCTAGGCGAAGAGGAGCGCGAAGTCATCGCGCTCGCCCGCATCGTCGGTCTGCCGCACAAGCAGATCGCCGAAACTCTGGGCAAGACCGAAGGCGCGACTCGCGTGCTGCTGCACCGCGCACTGGCGAAGCTCGCCGCTAAACTCGACGGCGCTTGAGCCGAGCGCGAGCTTCGCTTGATGCGCAGCCCGCCGGGAGCTGTTCAGGGAAAAGCTGTGGTCAGCCTGTATGCGCGAGCGAGTCGCGCTGTTACAGCGATTCTTGGTTCTTGGTTTCGAGGCCTTGGCTCGGAGGCGAGCATCGCGGCCGGCTACGCCGGCTCGCGCGGCAAATACTGCGAAGTCGGTCGTAACACGGCCCGGCTCGCGGGCATTGGGACTGGAACGCATCGAGTTGCGTTCGTTCCCCACCCCGCACCACTTTCGACCCCGCGAGCAAGACCATGAAGATCCCCGGACTATCGATCACCCTGCTGGCCCTTTCTGGGTCAGCCTTCGCTCAGGCACCGCTTTACGACATTTCGGGCGTTGCCAACTCCAGCCTCGGTTGGGGGCTCGGTTCTGTCGGCGATGTCGACGGCGACGGCCGCGACGACCTTTTGGTCGGCGCCCCGACCGCCGACGGACTGCAGCCGAACTCCGGCACGGCGATGATCCTCTCGAGCGTCACGACGTTTCCGATTCGCACCTTCCAGGGCGAGTTCACGGGGGATCGCTTCGGATCCAGCGTCGCGGGAATCGGCGACCTGACCGGCGACGGGATCAGCGAAGTCGCCGTCGGCGCGCCCGAATACGATCGCGTGGGAGCTTCGAACGCCGGAGCCATGTACATCTTCAACGGCGCGACTGGGGTAAAGCTCTTCCAGCACGGCGGCACCTTCACCAACGACAAGTTCGGCTGGTGCGTGGCGGCGGCCGGTGACGCCAATGGCGACGGAACCCCCGATTACGCCTACGGCGCGCCCTACGCGGACTCGACGACGCTGGGTGCGAACGTCGGGTTGGTGAGGATTCAGTCCGGCGCGAGCCTTTTGGCGCTGCAAACCTATTGGGGCGAAACCGCAGGCGACTCGTTCGGCTACTCGATCGCCGCGGTCGGCGACCTGACGGGCGACGGCAAGACCGATCTTGTCGCGGGCGCGCCCAGCTACAACCTCGGCGCGGTCGTGAACTCGGGTCGCGCCTATCGGCTCTCGGGCGGAACGAATTCACGCGTCAACCTGCTCAGTGGCGGAATCACGAACGGCGAGCTGGGCTTCTCGGTCTCGGCTCTCCCTGACATCAACCTCGACGGAACCACGGAGATCGCGATCGGTGAGCCGGGTTGGAACGGGCTGGGTGTGAACACGGGCCGAGTGATGGCCTTGTCGGGTCTCGGAGGCTCGATCGTGCAAACCTACACCTACCTCGCGGGTGTCGGCTTCGGCTTTTCCGTTGCCGGCCTGAGCGACATCGACGGGGACGGCCGCGGAGATCTGATCGTCGGTCTGCCCTATCTCGACTCGCCGCCGCTGGGTGATGTCGGAGGCGCGTTCATCCTTTCCGGCCAAACCGGGTCGATACTCAGCACCGCCACCGGCTACGCGGGCGCGGACTATATGGGTTTCACTGTCGCTAACGCTGGCGATCTCAACAACGACGGCATCAACGACATGCTGATGTCGGCGCCGGTCAGCAGCGCGCCCTTCCCGGGCGGCGGTCGGGTACGCGCGCACCTCGGCGGCGCGCCGAATCCGAGCGGCTACTGCACTCCCAAAGTCAACTCGCAGGGTTGCACGCCGACGATCGGTTACGGCGGCTGCGCGAGTCGTTCGCTGGGCAGCGGCCTCGCGGTCGTCGCACAAAACGTTCGGCCGGGGCTTCCGGGTCTGTTGATCTGGTCGGTCAACCCGAACGCGGCGCCTTTCTTCGGAGGCACGCTTTGCGTCGGCTCGCCGCTGAAGCGCACGCCCGGCCAGATTTCCACGACGATCGCGGTCAATCCCTGCGTGGGACAGTACTACTACCTGTTCTCAACGGCCTATCTCGCGGCGCAAAACTTGAATCCCGGAGTCGACGTCCATACCCAGTTTTGGAGCCGCGACAACGGCTTCCCCGCTCCGGACAATGTCGGCCTGACCGGCGGCCTGAAGTTCACCGTGGTGCCCTGAGGATACGGGATACGGTACCAGGCTCGACTTCGGCACCTCTTCTGCTCACGCCAACCG
>JANMRV010000234.1:0-4531 GCA_031388685.1 Planctomycetota bacterium | reverse complement strand
CGGACGGCAAGCGATTCATCGGCGATCACGCCGTCAAGCTCGTCCTGGAAGCCGAGCAACTGCAAGTCTGGGAGGGGAACCAACAACTGCTGCTGCCTGGTGTGCGCGCGGCCGAGCGCCTGGAGATCGAGGGCGTCCACTACCGCTACTACCTGCAGTCGACCGGGCCCGTTCCGGATGCGAGCGCGATCCTGCTGCGCAACGCGATTACCAGGCAGCCTGTGATTGCGAAGGCCATGGCTTCGGGTACAGCGCTTGCGCCGTCCGCCGGCGCGCATCCGTGGAACCTGCGCGAACCGCGCCTGCGCCTGCAGGATCTTGCGGGAGACGTGCGGCTGTCCAAGGACCTCGTCGTTGCGCGCAACACGACGCTGCGCATACGGCCTGGAACGAATCTGGTCCTCGATCCCGATGTCTCGATCCACTGCAAGGGCCGCATCGAAGCCCGAGGCAGCGCCGAGTTGCCGATCACGATTTCGAGTTCCGACCCGCGCCGGCCTTGGGGCAGCCTTGCCCTGTGGGGCGAAGGCGCGGACAGGAGCCTCTTCCAACACGTGCGCTTCTCCGGCGGCGGCGGCGCTCTGCTCGAAGGGGTCGAGTACACCGGCATGGTCTGCGTGCACTGGGCGCGCGGCGTGCGTTTCGAGGATTGCGAATTTTCGGGCAACCAGCGCTGCGACGATGCGTTGCACGCCGATGAGGCCGACGTCACGGTCTCGCGGTGTTGGTTCCACGACACCAACGCGGACGCCCTCGACTTCGACATCTCGACGGGGCGCATCGAGCACAGCAAGGTCGAGCGCGCCGGCAACGACGGCTTCGACCTGATGACTTGCTCGCCCGAGATCGTCGGCAACGAGATCATGGACAATCGCGACAAGGGCATTTCCGTCGGCGAGGATTCGAGCCCGTTCATCTTCGCCAACACGATTCATGGCTGCGAGCGCGGCATCGAAGTGAAGGATCGCTCGTCGCCCCTGATCCTGAACAACACGGTCGCCAGGAATCGCGTCGGCGTGATGGCCAGGCTCAAGAACTGGCGCTACGAGCGCGGGGGCTGGCCGCGCTTGATCCATACAGTTCTCTCGGGCAACGACGCGGACCTCGTGCTCGATAAGACGGCGCGCTGGACTGCGCTTGGTTCAGAGCTCGGGACAAGCGGCGACCTTGTCGAGGCACCGTCCCAGGCAGAATCGGGCTGGATCTACGCCCTGCACGGAATCGCTCTCGACCAACCGCTGCCCGGCGCGCCGGCGGATTGGCGCGAGATTCCGCGCGCGGCGATCAAGTACGAAGAGCGCTTCGAGGACGGATGGGCCGCGCCGGCATCGACCTGGCGGCCCACGGCTGGCGCCACCAGCGTGCGTATCGCCGCCGATTGCCTGGTCGTGCGCATGAACGCGAGGAACGGTGAAGTGAGCCGCAAAGTGGATCTTGACCTGCGCGATGCGACGCGCACGAACTGGCTGGTGCTCGAAACAGCCGGCACGGACATCGAGGGGTCTTGGCTCCGCGTCGGACGCAAGCGGGAGAGCGCAGGCGCAGAAGTGCTGCGCGTTCCGCTGGAACTCGGCGACAAGCCGGAGCGATTTGCATTCACCGTGGTGCGCTTGCCCGCCGGCGAATACGGCGCGCTGACGCTCGAGATCGACCCGCTCGTGCGCACGGAAAAACAGCCGCATTCGCGCGTTGTCAGCGAAGGTCAAATTCGGCTGCAGCGCTGGTTCATCGTCAGCGCGCTTACCGCGGACCTGGAGCAATCGAAGTGACGCGCGGACTGCGAACTTGGTTCAGCGCCCTTGGCGCAGTGTGCCTTGGCTGTGCGCTCGCCGATGCGCAGGCCGCGAGCAAGCTGCGCTTCGTCGTGCTCGGCCACCTGCGCGGCGACAAGAACGGCGAATTGCTCTCCTACCTTCCCGAGCTCGTCGACAGCGTGCGTCGCGAAAATCCCGATCTCGTCCTCTTGTGCGGTGACCTGATCTGGGGCGACGTCGACAATCCCGCTCCCGCCGACCGCGCAGAGATCACGGCGGACTGGGAACGGCTCGACGCGGCCCTCAGCGGTGTTGGCGCGCCCATTTATCGCGTGCCGGGCAACCACGACATCTGCGATCTGGTGACGCGCGATGTCTGGCGCGAACGCTACGGCCAGTTGCCGCGCGCGATCACCTTCGGCAACTCGCGTTTCCTGCTGATGAACAGCGCGTGGTGGCCCGAGGACGGCGACAAGCGCAAACATCCGCAGGACTCGATTCGCGGCGTGCCGCTGGCTGGCGCGCAGATTGCGTTCATGCACGCGGAGCTGGCGCGCTCGGCCGAGGCTGAACACGTCTTCGTGGTCATGCACCACCTCTTGTGGTGGGAAGACGACGCCGGATGGTGGAAGAAGGTCGCGCCGGAATTCAGCGGCCAGCCCGTGCGCGCTGTGTTCGGCGGCGACTACGGGCCGCTGAAGTTTTCGCACCTCGAGCGCGAGGGCGTGCACTACCTGCAGACGTCGGTCGAGAATCAGGTCTCGACCGAGATGCTGCGCGGCCGCGAGGCTTCGCGCCTGCTCTCGACGCAGCTCGACAACTACCTGGTCGTCGACGTCGATGGCGCCAACGTGCGCTACAACGTGCGCACCGTCGGAGCGCTCACGACGGGGAAGTTCTCTCCACAGCATTACCGCGAGATCAACGAGTTCGACAAGCACACCTACGGCCGCAAGTTGCTGCGCCGCTGGAACACGCCGGATCGGCTGATCCTCGGCCTGCTGCAGGTCTCAGGCCTCGCCTTCCTGGCGGGAGGACTCAGCGTGCTCGCGCTGCTCCTGTTTCGCCGGCTTTTCCAAAGAAAATCGGCGTGAAGTCGCTCACGATCGGTATCGACGCGACCTGCTGGGCCAACGCACGCGGATACGGCCGCTTCACGCGTGAGCTCTGCAGCGCGCTGGTGGCACTGGAATCGAAGCACCGCTTCGTCTTCTTCGCCGACGCGCGCGCCGCCGAATGCTTCGAACTGCGCGCGGCGAATGTGCGGCTGGTGACCGTCGCGCAAAAAGTCTCGCCGACAGAGGCCGCCGCCGCGGACGGAAATCGCTCGCCCCTGGACATGCTGCGCTTGACTCGCGCGGTCGGCAAAGAGCGCCTCGATGTGTTCTTCTGCCCCTCGGTCTACACGTTCTTTCCGCTGCCGCCTGGCCTGCGCGCGGTCGTGACGATCCACGACGCGATCGCGGAACGCTATCCTGAATTGACGTTGCCAAGCCGCAAGGCGCGCTGGTTCTGGCGCGCGAAGGTGCGACTGGCCATCGCTCAATCTCGGTTGGTGTTGACCGTCAGCGAATTCTCCAAGCGCGAATTGTCCGCCGTGCTCGGCATCGCCCCCAGCCGGCTGCGCGTCGCGCTCGAAGCGCCGCCGCCGGGGTACTCGCCGAGCGAGTGTCCCGCAGACTCGCTCGCCGCCGTGGCGCGCCTCGGCCTGCCCGGCGACGCGCGCTGGTTCACCTACGTCGGCGGCTTCAACCCGCACAAGCACGTCGACCTCGCGGTGCGCGCCCACGCCGCGCTGTGCAAGCGCCTGACGAATCCCCCCTACCTGCTGCTGGTCGGCACACTCGATGCCGATGTCTTCCACGGCGACCAGGCCTTGATCCGCGCGACGATCAGGTCCTGCGGCAGCGAGGCGCTGGTGCGCTGGGCCGGCTTCGTCGCCGACGAGGAATTGCGCCATCTGCATTCCGGAGCGATCGCACTGCTTCTGCCGTCGGAGTGCGAGGGCTTCGGCCTGCCCGCCGTCGAAGCCGCGGCCTGCGGCGCGCCCGTGATCGCGACGACGAATTCGCCCCTGCCCGAGTTGCTCGAGGGCGGCGGCATTTTCATCGCGCCTGGTGATTTGGCCGCGCTCGAAGCCGCCATGACGAAAATGGCGAGCGACGAAGCGGCGCGCGCGAGCATGGGCGCTCGCGCACTCGAACGCGCCCGCGCGCTGACTTGGCCGGCGGGCGCGCAAGCCGCGTTGAGCGCACTCGAGGAGGCCGCCGCATGAAGCCGCTGCGCTTCTGTCACGTGACCACGTTCTACCCGCCGTACAACTTCGGCGGAGACGGCATCGGCATCCAGCGCCTGGTGCGAGCGCTCGCTCGGCGCGGCCATCACAACACGGTCGTGCACGACGTCGACGCGTTCAACGTGCTGGCGAAGGGCCGCGATCCGGGTCTGGCGGTCGAACCTGACGGCGTCGAAGTCATCGGTCTGAAAAGCGGAATCGGCGCGCTCTCGTCCTTGCTGACGCAACAATTCGGCACGCCTGTCGCCACGCGCGGAAAATTGGAGCGCATCTTCGCCGATGGCGACTTCGACGTCATCAACTACCACAACATCTCGCTGGTCGGCGGGCCCGGCATTCTGGCGCTCGGAAATGCCGTGAAGCTGTACATGGCCCACGAACACTGGCTGGTCTGCCCGAGCCACGTCCTCTGGCGCCACAACCGCGAGTTGTGCCTCGGCCGAGAGTGCCTGCGCTGCGTGCTCAACCACGGACGGCCGCC
>JANMRV010000224.1:0-6036 GCA_031388685.1 Planctomycetota bacterium | reverse complement strand
CGAGCGATAGCGGAAGCGCAGGCCCTGGGCCAGCGTGTACCCGCAGAAGCTGCAGTCCAACGGACAGCCGCGCGAACTCTTGACAGTGGTCACCGGTCCAGAGAGACCCGGGAAGTGATAAGCCGCGTTGTCGAGCAAGTGCCGCGCCGGCAAAGGCAGCGCGTCGAGATCCTTGATCTTCTCGCGCTCCTGCTCGTGGACGATCTCCGTCGCGCCCTCAGCGCCGACTTTTTTCCAGGAAATGCCTTCGACGCCCGCGAAACTCGCTTTGGCGCGCACGCGCTGAGCCAATTCGAGCACCGTCATCTCCGGTTCGCCGCGCACGACCGCGTCGACGTTCTCGTTGGCAAAAATCTCGCCCGGCGTGTAGGTCACCTGGGAGCCGAGGATCGCCACCGGCACGCGCGCCTGGCTGCGCACGCCGCGCGCGAGTTCGAGGTCCTTGTCGAGCGAAGTGCTCGACGAATCGAGCGCGACAAAATCAGGCTTGGCCGCCACGATCCACTCGCGCGCGGCGTTGGTGTCCAGCCCGCGCGCATCGGCATCGAGCAGCACGACCTCGAAGCCGTCGCGCTCGAGCACACTGGCAACGTGGGCCAGCTCGATCGGCGGATAGAGCAAACTCGGATTGACCGCCATGCCGAAGCCGCCCATCAGCCCGCGGCTGACGCGAAACTCGGGCGGACTGGGCGGGTTGACGAGGACGATCTTCAAGAGGCGGGCCTGTAGGCCAAGCCTACTCGCTGCGCAGCTCGCCGCCCAAGAGTTCGACCTCTCGGCGCAGGCGCTTCTGGAACTTCTGACCATCTTCCTCGTCGAGCGTGCGTTCCTCGGCCTGCAGGAGCACGTGCCAGGCCAGGGATTTCCGTCCCGCGGCGAGATTAGGGCCCTGGTAGACGTCGAACAATTCCGTGCCGGCCACCAGCCCCTTGCCGGCGCGCTCGATCGCGGCCACACCCGCCGCGGCGCTGACTTCGACTGGCAGGGAGAGCGCGACATCGATCTTGGTGCCCGGGAAACGCGGGATCGGTCGGTAGCCCTGCGCTCTGCGCGGCGCTGCAAGAAGCTGGTCGAGATCGATGACGGCCGCGACAACTTCGCTGGCAAGTTCCCCGCTCAGTCCGAGCTTGCGCTGCACGGCCGGATCGACGTGCGCGATCCAGCCGAGCTTGCCCAGGCGTTTGGCGCGGCCGGGATTGGCCCAGCTTTCCACTTCGACGCCCGCCTCGGCGGCCGCGGCGCGCACCGACGCGTCCCCAAGGTCGATGCCTGAATGCTGCAGCAAATCTTCGATCGTGCCCTGGAGCTGCAGCAAAAGATCGTCGCTCCAGCTCGCCTTGCCCTCGGGCTTGGCGCGCGCAGAGACCAGCGCAAGTTCGTGCACCTCGCGCGGCTCGCCGGCTTCATTGCGCTGTTCGGCGAGATAGCCCTTGCCGACTTCGAAGAGCCGCACGTCGCGGCGCTGCCGACGGTTCTCGAGCAGATTGCCGAGCAGGCTCGGCAGCACGCTGCGCCGGATGCGCGAGAAACCGTCGGCGACAGGATTGACTACGCTGACATGCGCCGCGGGATCGAGACCGAGTTGCGCGAGCAGCGCGTCGCCGATGAACGAATAGCTGATCGTCTGGTGGAAGCGCGCGCCGCCGGCGAGGCGATCCTCGATGCGGCGAACCAGGACTTGCTTGGGATCGCGCACGACAGGCGTGAGTTCACCGGACAGCGCGCGCTCGGCGATACTGCCGTAGCGATGGATGCGGCCGATTTCCTCGATCAGGTCGTGTTCGAATCCCAGGTCCTTGGTCGCACGGATCGAGGGGATCGCAACAGTCCACGTGTCGCCGCTGGCTTGCGTGGCAAGGCCCAGGCGCTCGAGGATGTCGCGGATCGCCGTGTCGCCGATCGGATCGCCGAGCACCGCGCGCACGCGCGCGGGCCGCAGCGTCACACTGCGCGCGGGATCCTTCCAGGTTCCGACGTCCGTGATCGGCGCCGCGATGCGCGCGGACGGCTGGATCGAAACCAGCGTATGCCACAGATGTCCGGCCGCTTCGGGGACCAGCGTCGGCGAGAGATTCTTTTCGAAGCGCGCCGAAGCGTCGCTGCGCAGCGCAAGCCGCGCGCTCGTTCGGCGAATGCCCGCGGGTTGGAAACAGGCGACTTCGAGGATCAGCGAAGTCGTGTCCGCTTCGACCTTCGACGCTTCGCCACCCATGACTCCCGCCAGCGCGACCGGCGCGCCGCCGGAAGTGATCAGCAGATCGCTGGCGAGCAGGGCGCGCTCGACACCGTCGAGCGTCTTCATGCGCTCGCCCGCGCGCGCGGCGCGGACCACGATGCCCTCGGGAGAAAGCTTGCGCCGATCGAACAAGTGATTCGGCTGGCCGAGATCCAGCATCACGAAGTTCGAGAGATCGACCAGGAGATCGATCGGCCGCTGACCGACGGCGAGCAAGAGCTGCCGCAGCCAATCGGGCGAACGTCCGTTTTTCACGCCTTCGATCGCGACGGCGAGGTAGCGCGGACAGGCCCCGTCCTCGATGCGCACCGGATACGGCGCTCCGCTTTCCGCGCGCGGCATGGACGTGTCCAGCGGTTTCAACGCGCGCCGGTAGATCGCGGCAATTTCGCGCGCGAAGCCGCGATGGCCCCACAGGTCAGGCCGATGCGTGACCGACTTGTTGTCGATCTCGATCACCCAATCTTCGAGGCCCAGGGCGTCGGCGACAGAGCGCCCGACAGCGGCGTCCGCGGGCAACACCCAGATGCCTGAATGCTCGTCGCCGAGCGACAACTCGCGCTCGGAGCAGATCATCCCGTTGGATTCCTGGCCGCGGATCTTCGTTTTCTTGAGCTTGAGGCCGCCCGGCAATTCGACGCCCGCGAGCGCGACCGCGACCTTCTGGCCGGCGTCGACGTTCGGCGCGCCGCAGACGATCTGCAACGGCTCGCCTTGGCCGACGTCGACGGTGCAGACGCTCAGGTGATCCGAGTCAGGATGCTTGATGCGCGTCTTGACGAAACCGACGGTCACGTCGCTCAGGCAGGCGGCGAAACGCTCGAGTCCTTCGACTTCGGCCGTGGACAAGGTCAGATCGGCAACGAGTTGTTGCGGCGTGATCCCGCTGAGGTCGACGTGGCGCGCGAGCCAGCGATAGGAGAGGTGCACGTTTGGACTCCTAGAATTGCTCGAGGAAACGCAGGTCGCCGCCGAGCAGGTGGCGCACGTCGCCGATCTGGAAACGCAACATCACCAGGCGCGAAAGGCCGAGGCCGAAGGCGAAACCGCCCCAGACTTCTGGATCGATGCCGCTCGCGCGCAGCACGTTGGGGTGGACCATGCCGCAGGGCAAAAGCTCGATCCACGTGGATTGCTTGCAGACGCTGCAGCCCGCCTTGCAGAACGGACAGCGCGCGTCGAGTTCGAAGCCGGGCTCGACGAAAGGGAAATATCCGGGCCGCAGGCGCACTTCGACTTCGCGACCGAACACGCCGCGCAAGAGCGTCTTCATCGTGCTGATCAGGTGCGCGACGGAAATGTTCTTGTCGATCACCAAGCCTTCCATTTGGTGAAAGGTGTGCTCGTGGCTCGCGTCGGTGGTCTCTTGTCGAAAAACTTTGCCGGGCACGATCGCGCGAAACGGCGGCTTCAGGCGGCGCATCGCGCGCACTTGACCCGGGGAAGTGTGCGTGCGCAGCACGAGCTTGCCTTCCGGATCGCAGCGGAACGTGTCCTGCATGTCGCGAGCCGGATGGTCCGCCGGAATGTTCAGCGCGGCGAAGTTGTACTCGTCGGTCTCGATTTCCGGCCCGTCGAGGACATGGAAGCCCATGGCGTGGAAAAGATCCGAGAGTTCGCGAGTGACCTGCGTGATCGGGTGCAGCGAACCGCGCTCGGAACGGATCGCGGGCAGCGTGGCGTCGAAGCCGCCGGCCGTGCGTTCTGCTTCCAGGGCCGCGAGTGCAATCCGCTCACGCGCCGCGGCCAAGGCGCTCGCGATCTCGAGCTTGAGTTGATTGGCCGCGCGTCCCGCCTGCGGCCGCTCCGGACCGGGCAGACTCGGCACCGCGGCCAAGAGACCGGCGACGACACCGCCCTTGTCGAGGTACTCGCGCTCGATGGCGCGCAGTCCGTCCTCGTTCGTCGCAGCGTCGATGCGCGCCTTCGCGCTGCCCGCCAACGTGTTCGAAGCATCCATCGGGGTGATCTTGCTAAAAAAAAGCGGCCCGGGAAAACTCCCAGGCCGCGAAGTGAGTCAGGTTCTCTCGAAGCGATTACCCGCGCGCGGCCTTGGCCTCGGCGACGAGGCTGTCGAACGCCGCTGCGTCATTGATCGCGATCTCGGAGAGCTGCTTGCGGTTGAGACCGATCTTGGCCTTGCGCAGTCCGTCGATGAACTGCGAGTACGGCATGCCGCGCATGCGCGTCGCCGCATTCAAGCGTACGATCCACAGCGCGCGGAACACGCGCTTGCGCGTGCGCCGGTCGCGGCTGGCGTAGGCCCAGGCGCGCAGCAGGGTTTCGCTCGCCGTGCGCCACAGGCGCGAACGGCCTCCGCGGTAACCGCGGGCGAGTTTCAGGCGCCGATTCTTCTTCTGGCGGCTCGGCGGGCCGTAGGTGACGCGTGTCATGGCTCAGCCCCCCATCATGTTGCGGATGAGCGTCGACCAGGTGCTGTCGAGCACCATGCGGCGACGGATCGTGCGACCGACCTTGCCCGGATAGGGCGAATGGCCGTGGCCGCGCGCGGGGTGACTGCAGACGGCCTTGCCGTGCTTGGAGATCCGAAAGCGTTTCTTCACGGAGCTCTTGGTTTTCATCTTGGGCATCGAGAACTGCCTAACGTGCGGGACCTTGGCGGAGCGCGGGCAAAACCGCGACTTGGAAACCCGGTTCGGATCCAGTGGGCCAAGGAGTTTAGCGGCGCGGCCGCCTGGCGCAAGCCTGGGGGCCGGTCCGGGGAGGCAGTGGGAGGCCGTAGCCTAGGACGCCTGAGCCTAATTCTTCACGGGCGCCGGCGCGCCCGTGGCATCGGCGGATTTCGCCGGTTCAACCTGGCTCGCTTCCTTGGTCAGCCTGGCCCAGGTGCCGCCCTTCGAGAGCACCTGCTTCCAAGTGTCGGACCAAGTCTTGACCGCCTTGCGATCGGCCTCGAGCCAGTCCGGCTGATCCTTGCCCTTCCAGGGGATCGCCGCGTAGGGGCAGTTGTATTCGAGCAGCAGCCTGAGCGCGTCTGCCTTGCGGAAGTCGGTGGTGTCCTCGAGGTTCAGCTTCGACATGTGGTTGACGATCGCGGGAAAGGCATCCTTCGCGCTGAGCGTGAGATCCTCCTCCGCTTCCTTGGCCGCACCTTTGAGCGTCGTGCCTTCGCCGACGAGCACGGCTCCGGCCGGCGCAGCCGCCGCGGCGTCGGCATAGCTGGCGGTCAGTGCCTGAAGCTCGGCCCAACGCGCCGGACTCGTGTCCCGATTCGCCGCGAACGTCGGCAATCCCGCCGCGGCGGGCGCAGGCGCGGCCGGCTTGGCGGCGTCGGGCTTACCTGCTTCGGGCGTGGCCGCAGCAGTCGCGCCACTCCCCGGATTCGCGGCCGCGGACTTTTTCGCCTCGACGTTGTTCTGCCAGGCGAAGTAGATACCGATGTCGATCGCCACGAACGCGACCACCCCGATGGCGATGAATTTCGGATTCAGCTTCTTGGCCTGCGGCTTCGCGGCCGCAGCGGTTCGCGCGCCGGGCTTGCTCCCCGCCCCGCTGCGCGCGGCCGCGGGCGTCTGGCCCGCGCGGGCCGGCTGAACCGCCTTGGGGCTCGCCTGCATCGGAGCCTTCGCGCTCTCACTGATCGCTGCGCCGAGCACGAGCGCGCCGCCGCACTTGCCGCACTTGGCCCGGTCCGCGGAGGAGTTGTCGGGAACCTTGCTGGTCGTCTTGCAGGCGTGGCAGGTGGCGTTTCGAAATCCCATGGGTGCGCTGCGCCGAGAAGAGCGCGCTAATCCGTCGGCGCGACGGAGGGCGCGGGAGAGGACCGCCGACGCGTACGC
>JANMRV010000188.1:0-4860 GCA_031388685.1 Planctomycetota bacterium | reverse complement strand
CGCCGGTCGTGAGCTTGCGCCCGGACCGAGGATCCGGCTCGACTGCGTGAAACTCCTGTAGGAAATCACGCTCGCGACTCGGACGGTGCTAAGTTCGAATACGACAGGAAAGTCCGGCGCCGTTTCGCTCGTCCAAGCGGGCGCACGCGCCTCCCAGCACCCCAAGGCAACTCGAGCCCTCAAGAGAAGAACCGTCATGTCGGACCCCGCCATGCAGCGACTGCGCGACGCCCACGCGCGCATGAAAGTGGAACTGCACCACGCGATCGTCGGCCAGGAAGAAGTCATCGATCAGCTGCTGATCGGCGTCCTGACCCGCGGACACTGCCTGCTGGTTGGTGTGCCCGGCCTGGCCAAGACGCTCTTGATCTCGAGTTTGGCCAAGACCCTCGACCTTTCCTTCAACCGCATCCAGTTCACGCCTGACCTGATGCCGGGCGACATCACCGGCACCGACCTGCTGCACGTCGATCCGGCGACCAACGAGCGCACCTTCCGCTTCGCCGCGGGCCCGCTGTTCGCGAACGTCGTGCTGGCCGACGAAATCAACCGCACGCCGCCGAAGACCCAGGCTGCGCTCTTGGAGTCGATGGTCGAAGGCCAGGTCACCGTCGGTGGCCGCCGCCACCCGCTGCCCAATCCATTCTTCGTGCTCGCCACGCAGAATCCGATCGAGCAAGAGGGCACCTATCCCCTGCCCGAGGCCCAGCTCGACCGCTTCATGTTCATGATCCGCGTCGACTACCCCTCGCGCGACGAAGAGCGCGAGATCCTGCGTCGCACGACGGGCGGAGCCCAGGGTGAACCGAGCAAGGTGCTCGGCAGCGAAGAATTGATCGAACTGCAGCGCATCGTGCGCGGCGTGCCGGTCGCCGACCATGTCTACGACTACGTGCTCGCGCTGACTCGCGGCACGCGTGTCGGCTCGAGCGAGCAGGTGCCCTTCCTGCGCGAATGGGTCACCTGGGGCGCCGGTCCGCGCGCCGGACAATTTTTGATCCTCGGCGCCAAGGCCCACGCCGCGCTGCACGGCCGCAGCCACGCTTCCATCGAGGACGTCCGCGCTGTCGTGCGCCCGGTGATGCGCCACCGCATCGTCACCAATTTCTCCGCTTCCGCCGAGGGCATGACGGCCGATCACATCGTCGATCGGCTGTTGAAGGAGGTCGATCCCTCCGCTGGGGTCGGGGCCGGATTGCCGGGCGTACGTACCGGGCAACAAGGCTAGCGCGCGCAGGCTTTGGCCATGGCAGGTTCCCTCGATCCCGCCGTTCTCGATCAACTGTCGGGCCTTTCGCTCGTCGCGCGCACTGTCGTCGACGGATACATGGCCGGTCAGCACCGCTCGCCCTTGCGCGGGAACTCGGCCGAGTTCGCGCAGCATCGTGAATACGTGCCTGGCGACGAGTTGCGGCGCATCGACTGGAAGGTCTTTGGCCGCTCGGACCGGCTGGTGATCAAGGAGTTCGACGAAGAGACTTCGCTCGACTGCCATATTCTCGTCGACGGTTCGGAGTCGATGGCCTTTGGTTCGTTGGCCTGGACCAAGTTCGAGTACGCGCGCTGGTGCGCGGCCGCGCTCGCCCACCTCGTGCTGCAGGCGCGCGACACTGCGGGCCTGGTGCTTTTCGACGAAGCGGAGCGCAAGAAGGTCCCGCCGAAGACCGGCCTGGAGCAGGAGCGCGACATTCTCGCCGCGCTCGAGAACTACACGCCGGGCGGCAAGACGAAAATCGGCGACGTCTTGTTCTGGCTGAACGGCCGCTTGCGCCGCAAGGGCATCATCGCGATCTTCTCGGACTTCTTCGACGACCCCGACAAGATCGTCGAAGGCCTGCGCCGGCTCAGCTACGCCGGACACGAGCCGATCCTGTTCCAGATCGTCGATCCGTTGGAAATGAGCTTCGACATCTCCTACCTCGTGCGTCTCGACGGTCTCGAAGCCGCCGGCGTGCACAAGGTCGATCCCAAATCGCTGCGCGCTGCGTACATCGAGGAATTCGAAGCGCACCAGCGCGAGTTGGCGACGCGCACCAGGAAACTCGGCTTGGATTGCGTGAACCTGTCGACGGCCCAAGACCTTGGCGCCGCACTGTCCACTTACCTCGCGCGGCGCCGGGCGCGCAGCCGCGGCGGAAGGCGCTAGCCGAAAAGCGTGTTCGACGGATTCGTACATCCCGGTTTGGTGATCGGCGCGGCCCTCGCGGCCGTGCCGCTGCTCATCCACCTGCTCAATCGTCAGCGCTTCAAACCTCTGCCGTGGGCGGCGATGCGCTTCGTCGAAGCGGCCTGGCGCAAGACACGCCGCCGCGCGCGGCTCGAGAACTTGTTGCTGCTCTTGCTGCGCATGGCGGCGATCGCGCTCTTGGCGCTGGCGATCTCGCGGCCATTCGTCGGCGCGCGCTCGGCGCTTTCGGGCATGACCGAGAGCCGTCGCGACCTGGCCCTGATCCTGGACGCTTCCTATTCGACGGGCTGGCGCGACGGAGTGCGCAGTGTGTTCGAGCGCGAAATTGAACACGCGCGCGGCCTTTTGTCCGCGCTCGACTCCAAGCGCGGCGATCGCGCGCGCCTGGTACTCGCCTCGCGCACGCCGCGGCTTCTGTCCTGGCGCACGCCTGACGAAGCGCTCGATTTGCTCGACACCCTGAGCGCTCCCAGCGACGAGCCGCTCGACCTCGCCGCCGCGCTGGCCGAGGTGCGCGCGCACGCCGAAGAGCTTTCGCGCGGAGAAGGCGTGGGCAGCCTGGAAATCCATCTGCTGACGGACATGCAGCGCGCGACGTTCGCGGCGGAAATCCGCGCAGCAGAAGAGCCCCAGGCCGGCCGGCCGGCCGGCGAATCCGCGCCGCGACTGTTCGAGGAACTCGAGCGCCTGAAGGCCCTCGGCCTGCGCCTGTGGGTCGACGATCTGGGCCCCGCCGAAGCCTTTCCCCAAAACCTCGCGGTCACGGAGCTTGGCCCCCAGACGCGCGTGCTCGGTCCCGACCAACCCGTCGACATCGCCGTGCGCGTCGACAACTTTGGGGCGAACACGAAAAGCGCCGTGCGCGTCGTGCTCGAAGTCGATGGCGAACGCAGGCCGCAACGCTCGCTCGAGGTTCCCGGCCGCGGGTTCGCGCGCTTCGTGGTCAGCGAGACGTTCCGTGAACGCGGGCCGCACCGCGTGCGCGCGCTGCTCGAATCGGACGGACTGGCAGTCGACGACGCGCGCGCGGCGATCGTGGTCGTGCCGCCGGCCGTGCGCGTGCTGCTGGTCGACGGCGCGCCCTCGCTCGACATCGCACGCGACGAAGTCGGTTTTCTCGCCGCGGTGCTCGAGCCCACGCGCGGAGATGATTCGCTCGGGCCTCAGGCCGCGCCCTTCGAAGTTCGCACTGTCGATCCGGCGCGGCTGGCGGAAACGGACCTCGATCTCGGAATGAGCGACGTGATCTGGCTCGCCAACGTCGAGAATCTCTTGCCCAAGGCGATCGAACGGCTGGAGGCGCGCGTCGCCGCCGGGGGAGCGCTGATCGTCTCGCTCGGCGATCGCGCCGATGCGCTGGCCTACTCCGCGCGCCTGTTCAAGACCGACGGCACGGGCCTGCTGCCCGCGGAACTCGTCACACGCTCGCTCGTGGCGCGCGACGAACGCTATTGGCGCATCCAGGAATTCGAGACCACGCATCCGGCGCTGGCCTTCTTCGCCGACGAGCGCTGGAAGCCCTTGTTCACCGAAGTGCCGTTCTACGGATTCTTCGAGACCCGTCCGCTCGAGGACGCGCGCGTGCTAGCGCGCTTCGACGACAGTGCGAAGAGCCCGGCCCTGATCGAACGCGCCTTCGATCGCGGCCGCGTATTCCTGTGGACTTCGACGATCGACGCCGATTGGACACGCATGCCGGAATCGCCGCGCACGCTGGTGCCGTTCGTCCACGAATTGGTGCGCTACGCCGGCGCGACGGCGGACAGCGATCCGAACCTCGCCGTAGCAAGCCCCTACAGCGCGCGTGTCGACACGTTTCCGCGCAAGCTCGCGCTGCTTGCACCGGACGGCACGCGCAGGCCGATCGCGGGCGACGCGCGACCGATCGGCCCGGGGGGCTGGCTGTTGCCCACACTGAGCGCGACCGAGCGCGCCGGTCTTTACGAGATCGAAGTCGAGGGCCGCGCGAACCTGCCCTTCGCCGTGGCGCTCGACACGCGCGAGAGTGATCTGGCGCGATTGTCCGCAACCGAACTGGCGGCGTTGCATCCGGCGCTGCAGCCTGCCGGTGCCGTAGACAGGGGAACTCGCGACGACGACCGCGACAGCGAACAGAAGGGGGAGCTGTGGCGCACGATCGCCTGGATCGCGCTCGCCTGCATCGTCTTGGACACCCTGTGGGCCGCCTGGATCGGCAGGACGCGGAGCGTGCGCGCATGAGCAGTCCGGCGTGGCTCCAACTGGCCTTGCAGACCGGCGCGGAACAAGCGGGCGAGCCCGGCATCGGCACGCGCGCCAGCCTGCGCCTGATCGACCTGCCGCCGGCCTGGGTGCTGGTGCTGGTCGTGGTACCGCTGGTCTTCGCGGTCTGCTACGCGGGTTATCGTGGCGAACACCTTTCACTTCGGGCCCGACTGCTGCTCGCCTCGCTGCGCATGGTCGCGATCGTCGCGCTGCTGATCGTCCTGTTCCGTCCGGTGCTGGTCGAGCGGCGCGAAGACGTGCAGCAACCCGAGGTGCTGATCCTGCTCGACGATTCCGCCAGCATGCGGCGCAAGGACGCCTACCTGGGCGACGAGGCAGGCCGCAAAGCCGCCGAGACTCTGGCGGGCAAGCCGGCCGCGGAAACGATGCGCTTGGAACTCGAGGAAGCCGTGCTGAACCAGGTGCTG
>JANMRV010000070.1:0-4686 GCA_031388685.1 Planctomycetota bacterium | reverse complement strand
TGCACAGCCATGCGGGGCAGTCTCGCTGGGGAGCCCGGCCGAAGCGGCGCTCGCCCGTGCCGCCACGCTCACGTATCGTCCGCCAGATGGCGATCCAGTCCGACCCCGAACCCAAGCCTCTAGAGGGCCTCGCGCCCTTCGAGGAGGGCGACTTCCACGTCCTGAGCGAGAGCCTGGGCCGCGACCCCCAATACAACGACCGGCGCCTCGTGGCGCGCCGCAAGCTCGGCACGATCGCCCAGAACGCGGTGGTCGCCATCGAGGGCGCAACCCAGGGCGAAGTCGCTCTGTTGCAGCGCACGAGTCTGCACCAACCCCATGCCTTCAATCACATGCGCGTGCGCCGGCTGTGGGCCTACATCTGCCGCGGCAAGAAGGAGAAGACGCGGCTGAAGCAAGTCATCGGGCCGGAGCTGGCCAAGGATCTCGATGCCGCCTATCGCAATGCGTATCTGTGCGTCGCGCTCGAGAACGAGTTCCTCGAAGTCAGCCTGCGCATCCACAAGGACGCCTGGTACGACGGCCAGAACCTGTTGAATCGCATGAAAAAGGAAGGCACGGCCGAGTGGATCAAGATCCTCAATCGCCTGCCCGGTTATCGCCTGAAAATGGACGACTGGAAGGGCGAGTGGCTGTGCGGAAAGCTCGACTCCGATCGCATTGCCGAGTACCTGAAGTACTACAAGCCCGGCGACCATTCGCTGACGGTCGAGAAACGTTTCGAGGCTGCACCGGGAGCGCGCGCCGCGCTGTTTTCGCCCGAAATTCCGCTGCGTTTGATCAGCGAGCTGGTGAATCTGGTGCCGCTCTACCGCTACACCGTCTGGTCCAAGGAATCGGACCACCTTTTCTCGCGCTGAGCCCATGGAGCGTCGAACCGTACTTGTCGTCGGCTGCGGCGTGATCGGCTTGACCAGCGCGATCGAGCTGCAGCGCGCCGGTCTGCGCGTGATCCTCGCCGCGCGCGCGCTGCCGCCGGACACTGTCTCGAACATTGCCGCCGCGTTCTGGTCGCCCTACGCCGTGGCGCCGGCGGAACGCTGCGACGCGTGGGCGCTGGAGAGCTACGGCGTGTTCCGCGAATTGGCCAACGATGATTTCAGCGGCGTGGTCATGCGCTCGGGCATCGAGTTCTACCCGCACGATGGCGAGGCGCCGAGCTTGCTGCGCAATTTGCCTGGGGCGCGCGCCGCGCGCGCGAGCGAGCTGCGTCCCGGGCATGCCTCGGGAGTCGTTTTCGACGCGCCGGTGATCGAGACGTCGATCTTCTTGCCGTGGCTGATGCGCAAGTTCGGCGCCGGTGGGGGCGTGATCGAAGTCGTGCGCTTCGATTCGCTCGACGAAGCGCTGGAGCGCGCGCCGCTGGTGGTCAATTGCTCAGGACTTGGCGCGCGCGAACTCGCCCGCGATGAGAGCATGTACGCGATCCGTGGCCAGATCGTGCGCGCCGAACGCGGCACGATCGAGCGTTTCGTGCTCGAGCACGATGCCCAAGGCGGATCGACCTATGTGATCCCGCGATCCAACGATTGTGTGTTGGGCGGCACGCGCGAGGATCGGCGCGAGGACCTGCGCGTCGACCTGCGCCAGAGCGAAGACATCCTGCGACGTTGCGCCGCGCTCGTACCGGCGCTCGCCAAGCTGCGGCCCTTGAGCGCCGTCGTCGGTCTGCGCCCAGGCCGCCCCGTGGTCCGCCTGGAAACTGAACAGCGCGCGAAGGGCCTGGTCGTTCACAACTACGGCCACGGCGGAGCCGGCGTGACACTGTCCTGGGGTTGCGCGCGCGAGGTGCGCGAGCGACTCACTTGAGCGTTCAAACTCTCGACGAGTAGGCAGCTGAGCTGCTCTGTCAGGAGCCGCTTCACGCCAGCGGCGGATTCCCGAGGCGGCGATCGCGAGCTGCAGCGAACGAGAGCACGGCACGGATGTCTTCGCGCACGAGTGCAGGAAAATCGGCCAGGATCTGGTCTTCGCTCATTCCACCCGCGAGGTACTCGAGGATGTCGTGTACGGCGATTCTCGTCCCGAAAATGCAGGGCCTGCCGTTCCTGACCGCGGGCACGACTGTGATTCGTTCTTCCCGGTTCACGGTCAGAAGCTAGGTCGGTGACGCCGACTCGTCCACTCCCGAGTCAGGAGGCTCGCCGCGAGCCCGGCCTCGGGCCACAGTGGAGTGCACGCGCTGGATCGATCAAGCAGTGCTCCGAAAACTGACGCTGCCTAGAGCTATCGAAACGCGGTCTCGTTCCGCCAGTCAACTACGCCGACCCGCGGGCTCGCTACACTTGCGGCGTACCGACGTTCACCACCAAGGAGTCTCCCATGCGTTTCATCGCAGCCGTTGCCCTCACCGCGTTGTTTTCCGTTCCGGCATTTTGCGCTGACCTGGTCATCACGAAGTCCAAGCACACGGACGCGATGAAGATCGGCCCGAAGGAGCAGCCGGCCAGCGACACGACCGAAGTCACCTGGTTCGCCAAGGATCGCATGCGCAACGAGGACGGCAACAACGTCACGATCGTGCGCGCCGACCTGAAGAAGATGTACATGCTCGACATGAAGGCCAAGACGGTCTCGACGATCGATCTGCCCTTCGACATGAAGAAGTACATGCCCCCGGAAATGGCGCCGATGATGGAGCAGATGATGGGCCAGATGAAAGTCACGGTGACGCCGACCACCGAGACGAAGAAGATCAAGGACTGGAACGCGACCAAGTACACGATGACGATGACGATGCCCATGGGCGGAGGCATGACCCAGGACCTTTGGGCCACCAAGGACATCGAGATGGATAGCGCCGCGATCAAGGAGCTTTCCGGCACGATGATGTCGACCGCCATGGGCGGCACGTCGATGGCCGCCGAGTACAAGAAGATCGAAGGCTTCGTCGTGTTGACCGAGCGCACGCAATCGATGATGGGTCAGAAGATCAAGTCGAGCGATGCCGTCACGACCGTCGAGAAGAAGGACGCGGCCGAAGGGCTCTACGACGTGCCGAAGGGCTTCACCGAAAAGCCCTTCGATCCGATGGGCGGCGAAGGCCCGGGCGCCCGCGGCCCCGGCGGCAAGTAGTCGCGCAGTTCGTCAGCTTGAAACGCTGCCGGCCTTCTCGATTTCGACCGTGCACAGGTGAGATCGGAAGGCCGACTGCATTGGTAACGGACTCGCTGCGCGCTAGGCCCGCCGTTCGATCCAGTTCGCCACCGGCCAATAAAACGCAAGCAACCCCACGAGCAGAAACGCTCCCCAACTCAGTTCGGTGCGCACGAACTCGCGGCCCTCGACGAGGAAAATCCCCAGGGCCAGCGCGAACACGTCGAGCATCGCCCAGTGGCGCGAGAACTGCGCGAACTCGCGCAGCGTGCCGGCGGTTCGACCGCGCCTCGCGATTCTTATGACGAGGATCACCGCGAGCGCTGACAACAGCGGCGCGACCACCAGGAACAAAGCCGCGATCGCGGCCAACGGTTGCGCGCCACTGCTCCACAGCCCTTGGATCGAAGAGAGGATGCTGACCGGATGATCGTCGAGCAGCCAATCGTCGATCTTGAGGAATGGCACGAAGAGTGAGGCGACGAGCAAGAAGAGCAACAGGATTTGACCCGCTGTGAGCCAAAACGGGTGGCGCAGGTCCAACTCGCCGTGGGGCGCGCGCGGCACGACGCGCGCGAGCATGTGGCGGCTGGTCAACATGCTGATCACGATCGCCGCTGTGAAGCACAAGAGTCCCGGGCGCGGTTTCGCGTCGATCCAGAACTGGTCGTTCGCCAGCGCAAGCATGATGCAGACCAGGAAGACGTCGAGCATCGACCACTTGCCGAAACGCTCGACGAAAGCGAGCAGGCGCGGCTCGTACGCGGGGCGCACGCCGCCCAACAGGACAGCGGCCATCACGCCGAGTTTCACGAACGGAAAGAGGATCGAGAAGGCGACCACGACGATCGCCAGCACGTACAGGTCCGATTCCCACAACAATTGGACCGAGGCCTTCAAACTGTAGGGCTCCGTGCTCAAGCCCGAGCGCAAATCCATGAACGGCATGCGCAACGCAATCACGTTGAGCACGAAAGAGAGCGTGAGCATGCAGGGCGTAAATGCTCCCGGCCAGCGCGGAGAGAGGCGGAGTCTCAGCTTGCGCATGGCCTGAAAGTAGCGGATGGAGACCTGTTCATTCGCGTGTCGCCGTGGATTTCGCAACGCGTGAGCGCGTCGGGCCCTCTCGCTGCCTGTCTTCGCGCCATCAAGCGGCTCCGAGCCTCAGCGCCGCACGGACGGCAAAGCACAGCATCATCACGCCGGTCAGCCCGTGGGTCGTGACCTGCCACATCGGGGTCGCAAAACGCGCGCCAAGCCGGACGCACGTGCAGAGGACCAATCCCCACAGGCACGCGCCGACGATCACACCGCTCGCGAGCCACAGCGACGATGCCAAATCGTGGCTCGAGCCCTGCTGCCCAAAGATTCCAAGCCAGAAGGCGATACCCCACGGGCTGCTCAGCGCGAGCGTGAATCCCAGCAGCCAACCGCCCTTCGCGCTCTGAAGACGCTTCGGTTCCGGCAGCGGTTCTCCACGACGATGGGCCCGCCATGCCGACGAGGCGCCGCGCAGGAAGCTCCAGGCGAGGAACGCGAGCAGCGCGATGCTGACCAGGCCAAGCGCGAATTCCAGCGTGGCATTCCTCG
>JANMRV010000607.1:0-2569 GCA_031388685.1 Planctomycetota bacterium | reverse complement strand
CAGCGGACCGGCGACGATGCGACCGCCTTCGTGCGGGCACAGCACGTCGACTGTGAAGAGCTTGCCCTCTCGCCGGCAGAGAATGATCTCCGTGCCACCGGCGAGCGGGTCGCCGACCGAGATCTTCTTGGAGTCGGCCTCGGGAAGTTTGTCCACGCCTTGGATCCTGACGGACGGGCCGCGGAACAAGCCCAACAATCGCTCGAACATTCGCGCATGCTACCATCGGCGATTGCGCATGCAGCCCGTGCTATTGATCGACGCCGTCGGCCTTTCCGCGCGAATGATCGGCGAGCGCACGCCGGCCCTGCGCGAACTAGGGGCACGCGGCGCCTTGGCTCCGATGAGCACGGTGCTGCCCGCGGTCACCTGCAGCGCGCAAGCGACGATGCTCACCGGGACACTTCCGCGCGAGCACGGCGCTGTCGGCAACGGCTGGTTCGATCGCGAAAGCGGTGAAGTCGCGCTGTGGCGCCAGTCGAACGCGCTCGTCGGCGGCGACAAGCTCTACGAACGTCTCTTGCGCCTCGATCCCACTGCGCGCTGCGCGAAGATCTTCTGGTGGTGGAACATGGGCGCGAACGTCGCCCTGTCGATCACGCCGCGCCCGTTCTACCCTTCGGATGGCCGCAAGATCGTCGCCACCTATTCGTCGCCGACGGCCTACGGCAAGGGACTCGAAGAGCGCCTTGGCCCGTTTCCATTCTTCGATTTCTGGGGACCCAAGTCCGGCCTGCGTTCGAGCCGCTGGCTCGCCGATGCCGCGATCGACACGCTCGAGCGCGAACGGCCCGCGCTGACGATGGTCTATCTCCCCCACCTCGATTACGACCATCAGCGCCTGGGCCCGAATCATCCGCGCTCGCTCGCGGCGCTCGGCGAAGTCGATGCCTTGTGCAAGGACCTGATCAGAGCCGCCGATCGCGCCGGCGCGGCCGTCGTGGTCGTGTCCGAGTATTCGATCGAGGACGTCGATCGAGTCGTGCACGTCAATCGCCTGCTTCGCGAAGCGAAATTGCTCGAAGTGCGCGAGACTCCGATGGGCGAGTACCTCGACACGTTTGCGTCCAAGGCCTTCGCCGTCGCCGACCATCAGGTCGCGCACGTCTACACGCGCGACGCAAGCTCGCTGCAGCGCGCGCGCGAGGTGCTCTCGAAATCCAGCGGCATCGAAGCCGTGCTCGATCGCGCCGCGCAGGCGCCCTTCGGCATCGACCATGCGCGCAGCGGCGACCTGTTGTTGGTCGCCGAACGCGGCGCCTGGTTCAGCTACTACTACTGGCTGGACGAT
Organism: Planctomycetota bacterium; assembly: GCA_031388685.1. Classification (GTDB taxonomy): domain Bacteria; phylum Planctomycetota; class UBA1135; order UBA1135; genus JADJQU01. The sequence goes on along the minus strand of JANMRV010000607.1, from coordinate 1,278 downwards.
GCGCGGGCGCCGGACTTCGCGCGCACCGTCGACATTCACCGCAAGCCTGGTTACGACCCCTGCGAACTCTTCGTCGACCCCACGTTGCGCTGGCCCGCGTTGCGCGTCGCGCGCCGCCTGGCGCAGAAGAAGCTTGGCATGCGGTACTTGATGGACGTGATCCCGCTCGACGCTGCGCTGGTACGCGGAAGCCACGGCCGCTTGCCCGCCCGAGCCGAAGACGGTGCACTTTTCATTGCTTCGGTCCCCTTCGGCCAGGCCGGCCCAGAGCCGCGTGACGGGGTCGTGGCAATGACCTCCATCGCCGACCGCGTGCTCGCGATCCTGGCGTCGAAGTAGCCCGGCAGGAGTTGAACTTCGCGCGCCCGCGAGCAACGCTGCGCCTGGCAAACGCCGTGCTGCACAAGGAACTCCCGATGATTCCGCTCCTGATTTTTCCGCTCTTCCTGCTCCAGGACCCGGCGCCCGCCCCCGCCGCGCTCCCCGCGCCCGACCCGCGCATCCTGTTCAATGAATGGGCCGGACGCCTCGAGCGCGCGAAGGTCGTGCACATCGTCGCCGAGGGTGTGCTGGTCACGGCCGACAGCGCGAAGCCGGAACTCAGCGTGCGTTGGAGCTTCTCGACGGACATCTGGATGGCGAAGGGCGGGCGCGTGAACGCGAAGACGCACTGGACCGGTCCGAAGCCCGGAAAGGGCGAACCCGAGAGCTTCACTCAGATCGCGCTCGCGAATGGCAAGCAAACTTGGGCTGGCTTCGAGGGCCCAAAGCCGCTGAAAGAAGCTGTGCTAACCACAGCGCGTTTCGTCCCCTATCCGCTGCCGGAGATCTTCGCACTCTTCGAGGGCCGGGCGGACAAGGACCTGCCGGCGGCGAAGGTCGGCGGCAGCTTCGATTGGGGCGAGCCCGTGCACTCGATGCCGACGGTGATCGTGATGGATCCCGAGCATCCCAAGACCGAACCAGCGTTCTGGTACGGCTTCGCGGAGCGCGAACTCGCCGGCTGGTGCACGATGAACCCCGAGAGCCTCGGCGGCGACGTGCTGCGCGGGAAGCTCAAGAAGCTGGAGTGGCTCGAGCGCTTGCCGGAGAAGGATCCGCCGCGTTTCGAGCCCAAGACCGATTGAACGGGTGGCATTGAAATGAAGCAGGGCCGGCGCCTCTCGCGGAGGCGCCGGCCCTTGGTTTCACTGCGCGAAAGCGCAGATCAGATCACGGCCCGATGACGTACTGAAGGCCGTCCGACAACGTCGAGTTGTTCGGGGCGGCGAAGCCTTG
>JANMRV010000030.1:0-5477 GCA_031388685.1 Planctomycetota bacterium | reverse complement strand
GCTGCAAGCCGCCGTCGGTGGTCGCATCATCGCGCGCGAGACGATCAGCGCCCTGCGCAAGGACGTGACCGCGAAGTGCTACGGCGGCGACGTGACGCGCAAGCGCAAGCTCCTGGAAAAGCAGAAGGAAGGCAAGCGCAGGATGCGCCAGATCGGCAACGTCGACATCCCGCAGAAGGCTTTCCTCGCCGTGCTCGGCGGCGATGAGGCCGAGTGACCATGTCGACGACGCCCGAGCCCGCCAAGATCGAGCACAAATCGCCTTGGCGCGACAACATCGAGGCCTTCGCTGTCGCGGTGATCATGGCCGTGGTGCTCAAGTACTTCGTGCTCGAGGCCTACAAGATCCCGACCGGTTCGATGCAGCCCACGCTGATGGGCAACACGGAAACGGGCATCTTCGACCGCGTGCTGGTCGACAAGCTTTCGTTCCATTTTCGCGATCCGGAGCGCTTCGAAGTCGCGACGTTCAAGTACCCGCTCGATCGCTCGAAGAACTTCATCAAGCGCATCGTCGGCATGCCTGGCGAACTCCTGTGGATCGCCCACGGAGACGTATGGACCCGCAAGGACGAGCGCGAGCCCTGGAAGATTTTGCGCCGGCCGCGCTCGGTGCAGCACGAGACCTGGAAGCCGCTCGACTCCTCCCGCGACGGCGAGTCGCCGACTTGGACGACCGAAGGCAAGGCGCCTACGGCCTGGAAGTTCGGCCATCGCAGCGTCGAGGCCAACGGCGACGGCCGCGCGCGTTTCGTCGGTCGCGCCGGCGCGATCATGGACTTCTACACCGACGGTTACCCGCGCAGCATCCAGAGCAAGGTCGTGCCGGGCGGCCACAACGGCGAGAATCCGGTCGGCGATCTGCGTATCGAAGGCGACGTGCGCGCCCAGGCCGGTTGCACCGAGATTGCAGTCGAACTCGACGAAGGCCCGCGCCGCTACCGGCTCGTGATTCCCGGCCCCGCGGCGCCCGCTGACGCCAAACTGCGCATCAGCGCGGTCGATGGCGGCCCACAGCCGAACGCGCGTGTCGCGCGCGATGGACTCGGCAAGAACTATCGACTCCCCGCCGGCAAGCGGGTTTCGTTCGGCGCGCAGAACCTCGATGACGAACTTTCGATCGACATCGACGGCGAAGTCGCGATGGCGGTCGACATCGAACTCTCGAGCGACCAGCACTCGTCGGCGTGGCTCGCCTGTCAGGGAGCCGGCGCAGAATTCAGCAACCTGCAGGTCTATCGCGATATCTACTACCTCGAAGGTCGCGGCGAATCGCAGTACGCGATTCCCGACGGGCACTATTTCATGCTCGGCGACAACACGCAGAACTCGAGCGACAGTCGCGAGTGGAACCTGTACGTGATGGAAGCGAAGATTGCCGGCGAAACCAGGCAACTGCGCGGCAACAATCGCGAACCCGAGAATCCCGTACATGTGCAGACCGAGCACGGACCGACAACTTGGTTCCGCGATCAGTGGGGAGAGTTGTTCGTGCTGTCATCGCCGCAGACGCGGCGAATGCCGCCGGAAAACGCGCCTTTTGTGCCGCGCGAGCTGATGACCGGGCGCGCATTGCTGGTTTTCTGGCCGTATTCCTTCGATTACGGCGTCCTGCGGTTGAAGTGGGTCCACTGACCGGCGAGCCGCAGTCCTAGGGCCCGCGAGCGGCCGAGGCCCTTGCCTGTCCGGCGGCGCCGAGAGGCGAGCCGGCCCGAACGAGGCGAACGTCCCCCCCGCTCTGCCAAGAAAGTGGCTTATCCACAAGCTCCGAGGGCGCCTTCCGTCCCAGGCACGGGACTCCGGATCACCTTTTCGTGCCGTCCGGAGCTGGAAGAGGTCTCGAGGCGAGTTTCGGAGCCGAACCTAAGTCCATGTCCCTGAACGACTTACGAAATGGGCAAAATCGGCACGTCGACACCATGAAGCCGGCCTGAACCCTTTGTGATCGCCCCGTCAAGGTGCTGCCCAATCGCCCGCCGGGCTCGCGCCGCGCTGTCCACAGGTTTTCCACAAGGTCTGGCGGGGCCTCACTTTGCGCGCGCTTCGGGTGGCTTCGCGCTAGGAGTTTGCATTGGGTTCCGAGCGCCCTGGCCCAGGTCGGGTCGCCTGGCGCTGATCCGACAGGAAGCGGTCAAGTCCATGTAGGTGTCGCGCTGCCCGACCGCGCTCTGCACACTGCGCGGATGGTCGTGCCTGCCCCCCCCACCCGCGGCGAGCTGCTGCTCGAAGTCCGCGGACTGGTCAAGTCGTTCAAAAAACGCCGTGTCGTTGACGGCGTCAGCTTCGTAGTCCGCGCCGGCGAAATCGTCGGCCTGCTCGGCCCCAACGGCGCGGGCAAGACGACGAGCTTCCGCATGACGGTCGGCCTGACGAAGCCGGACGCAGGTCAAGTGCTGCTGCGCGGCAACGAATGTTCGCGCGAGCCGATGTTCAAGCGCGCGCGATTGGGCATGGGCTACCTGCCCCAGGAACGCAGCCTTTTCCAGCGCATGAGCGTGATCGACAATTTGCTCGCCGTGCTCGAGGCGATGCCGTTCAACCGCGCCCAGCGGCACAACGAGGCCGAAAACCTGCTGGCCGAATTGGAACTGACGCACCTGTCGAACAGCATCGCCGAGACGCTCTCGGGCGGCGAACAACGCCGGCTCGAACTCGCGCGCGCGCTGGCGACGCGGCCTGCGATCCTGTTGCTCGACGAACCCTTCGCGGGCGTCGATCCGATCGCCGTTCACGAGATCCAGTCGCTGATCGCCAAGCTTCGCGAGAAAAACATCGGCATCCTGATCACCGACCACAACGTGCGCGAGACGCTGCAGTCCACCGATCGGGCCTACATCATTCGTCAGGGCCAGATCTTCCGTGAAGGCCCGCCGCGCGACCTGATCGCGGACCCCGAGGTTCGCGCCGTCTACCTCGGCCACAGCTTCGACGCGCCCGTGATGGGCGTCAGCGCCGACGAGGCGTCCAGGCTCGTCGAGTAGCGCCGACTGCGCCTTTGTGCGGCTTCACGACCGCGCGTCGATCGGCTATTCTCTTTGCCCCCCCGATCCGCCCCGAGGCCCGAAAGCCCCCATTTGTCCATGAAAATCGTCGCCTGCGTGAAGCGCGTGCCGACCACGGAAGCCATCGCGAAGCCGGCCTCCGACGGGCTGAGCCTCGACCCGACGGGCTGGCAGTACATGCTGTCGTTCTACGACGAACTGGCTCTGGAGGAAGCGCTCAAGGCCAAGGAAAAGTTCGGTGGCGACGTGACCGTGCTGACGCTCGGCCCGTCGGATGCCTCGAAGGAAGTGCGCGAATGCTTGGCGCGCGGAGCCGACAGCGGAGTCATCCTCAAAGATGCGGACCCCGCGTCGCGCGATCCGCGCTCGACGGCCAAGGCGCTCGCGGCAAAAATCCGCGCGCTCGGCGCCGAGCTCGTGTTTGCGGGACGCGTCGCCACGGACCGCGACAACGCCGCTGTCGGCCCGATGCTCGCGACCTACCTCGGTTGGGCCTGCGTCACGGAAGTTCACGCGCTCGTGTTGAGCGAAGGCGGTGGTACGGCCAAGCGCGAGACCGAGCACGGCGTCGAAACCGTCTCGTTCCACCTGCCCGCGGTGATCACCTGCAACAAGGGCTTGAACGAGCCGCGCCGCTCGAGCCTCAAGGGCATCATGGGCGCGAAGTCGAAACCGATCGCGGAAGAAGCGCCGGAGAACGTCCCGAATCAGTCGGTCGTGCTCAAGGTCGAGATGCCGCCCGCGCGCAAGGCCGGACGAATCGTCGGCGAAGGCGCGGCTGCCGTGCCGGCTCTGATCAGCGCTCTGCGCAACGAGGCACAGGTTCTCTGATGGTCACCATCGTCGTTCTTGCGGAACAGTCGAACGGTCAGGCACGCCGCGCGAGCCTGGAGTGCATCGGTGCCGCGTGCGCCACGGGCTCGGACGTACTCGCCGTCAGCTTCGGGGTCGGCGCAGAAAACGCAGCGTTGGCTCTGGGCAAGGCCGGAGCCAAGGAAGTCATCTGCCTGTCGAGCTCGGGAGCCTACAGCTCGGACGCTCTGGCCGCTGACCTGGCGAAAATCGTCCAGGAGTCCGGCGCCAAGGCCTTCCTCGCCGCGTCGAGCGCAACGGGCAAGGACGTCGCTCCACGCGTGGCCGCGCACCTCGATTCGACGCTGTTCAGCGACGTGATCGGATTTGGCTCCACGGGCGGCGCGTTCCAGGTCGTGCGGCCGTGGCTCGCCGGCAAGGCGATCGCGACTCTTTCCAGCAACGGCGGGATCTTCTGCGCAACCACGCGTCCCAATGTCTTCGCGGCGAGCGAGGCGGGCAGCGCGCCGAAGATCACGCAACGTGCAGCCGGCGCCGGCGGCAAGGCGACGGTCACGGCAATCGAAGCCAAGGTCGCGGGGAAGCTCGACGTCAAGGAAGCCGCTGTCGTGGTTTCAGGCGGCCGTGGCATGAAGGGCCCGGAGAACTTCGGCCTGATCGAGAATCTCGCGACGGCCTTCGGCAACGCGGCGACCGGCGCATCCCGCGCGGTAGTCGACGCGGGGTGGCGTCCGCACGCGGAGCAAGTCGGCCAGACCGGCAAGACCGTTGCGCCGCAGCTCTACGTCGCCGTCGGAATCTCCGGCGCGATCCAACACCTGGCCGGCATGCGCACTTCGAAAGCAATCGTCGCGATCAACAAGGACAAGGACGCGCCGATCTTCAAGATCGCCGACTATGGCATCGTCGGAGACGCGCTCGAAATCCTGCCGGCCCTGACGGCAGCTGTGAAGGTCGCGCGCTCGCAGCACTGAAAGTCCGGACAGAAAGTCACGCTCCCGTCCGAGCTGCTCGCACTCGAGCAGCCCGAGCGGAAGCGTGACTTCCTGCCGAAACCCCACGCGCGCCCGCGGGTCAGTCCCGCTCACTCAGGATCGCCCCCGAGAGTATTCTTGAGGCCTTCGAGCGTGTCCGCGACTTTGCTCCGCTGCTTCTCGAACGCCTGGCCGGCGGCATTTTCGGCGCGCTCCAGCTGGCCCTCCGGTTGGGAGAAGCCCGCTTGCCCCGTGATCTTCTCACCGGACGCGCCGCTGCTCCCACTGCTACCTGCGTTGCCGCTCCCTCCAGTCTCATACTGACGGGGGCCGCCGCCGTACTCGCCAGTGCCACCGCCGCCGTATTGGCCAGTGCCACCGCCGCCGTATTGGCCAGTGCCACCGCCGCCGTACTGGCCAGTGCCACCGCCGCCGTACTGGCCGGTGCCACCACCGCCGTATTGGCCGGTGCCACCGCCGCCGTATTGGCCGGTGCCACCACCGTCGCCACCGCCCGAGTATTTGCCCGTCCCGCCACCGGCGTACTTGCCAGTGCCGCCACCACCGTACTGACCGCTGCCACCACCGTTGCCACTACCCGAGTACTTGCCCGTCCCGCCACCGGCGTACTTGCCAGTGCCGCCACCACAGTACTGACCGCTGCCACCACCGTTGCCACCGCCCGAGT
>JANMRV010000023.1:0-1877 GCA_031388685.1 Planctomycetota bacterium | reverse complement strand
CCACCCCCGCGCGCAGGCGCGCGGGGGTGGCCGAAAGGTAGGGTGGAGAAGTACCTGACTCCGTACTCGAGATCGTCGACTGATTCCGTACCTATCGATACGCCGCCACCGGCTTCGGCACGACGCCCAGCGCCTTGTAGTCGAAGCCGGTGTCGAGCGGCGTGTACGCGCCGACGTAATCGACACTGCTCTTCGCCGAGATCTTCGATTCGAGTCCCAGGCACCAGTACGCCGCATTGATCGTCATGCGGCGCAGGCCGGCGCTTTCGAAGTCGGCTCCGCTGCCCATCGTCACGTGAAAAACGCGGGCGGTCTTGGCCGCAGAGCCCGTCCAGGTCTTCGTCCACGCGACCGGCAAAGGTTCCTTCTCGGAGTTGGGCGCGTCGCCGTGTTTGCGGCCGAGCAACGGCTGTCCCAGCACGAGAGCTGTGCATCCCTCGGGCAATTTGCCTCCCACTTCATAGGTGCGATAGACATCGGACGTTCCCCAGATGTCGTCGACACCGATCAGGATCGGATGATTGCGCTGTGCCTCGACAAGGATGCCGCGCGTGGAATCGGCGTGCCAGTTGCCGTGGTGATCGCGGAACGCGCCGCCAAGCACGTCTTCCCCAAAGCGCACGCGCTTGCCATCGACCGTGTACGGGAAGTCGCCGAGGAAACCGTGGTTCGCCGTGCGGATACCGATCAACGGCTTGCCCGAATCGAGATACTCGATGAACGTGCGCATGTCCGCGTCGGGCAACGTGATGAAGCGCGTGAACAGGATCACGAGATCCGCCGTGCGCACGTACTCGAAACCCGGAATGTCGTGCACCACGTCCTTGTCGTCCGCCTGCGTTTTCATCGTCGGATCGACCAGGCCGTCCTTGTTGAGCGCGAACACCACGGTGCAATCGAAACCGTGCCGCTCGGCAAGAATTTTCGCGAGCATCGGCATCGACTGCTCGCTGCGGTACTCCTGTTCGGCGGCGATCAGCACGATGTGTTTGCCATGTCCCGGCCCCGCGCCGCCCTTGTACGTCAGCCATAGCGGACTGTCCGGCACCGGGTGTTTCTCCGCCGCACAACCCGCGACCAGGATCAACAACAACGCGCAGCACGCGGTCCAGTACGGAGTCAGGTACTTTTCCACCCTACCTTTCGACGCCATCCGCGCGTCGGCGCGCGGATGGCGTCGATAGGAAGGGTGGAAAAGTACCTGACTCCGTACTGCGAGTTCGAACATGTTCATTTCGGAATCCGGTTGACGGTGTAGTAGGCCTTCGTGTGCAGCAAGTCTTCGCCGTCCTTCGAGCGCACGCCTGTGAGGTCGAATGCGTGGACATGGCCGGCGACCATGCCGTCGACGACGAGGCGCACGCTGCGCCCGTCGGCCGCGGGCACAGCCGAAGCAACTCGCGCAGTCGTCTGATCGACCTCAGGACTGCCGTAGTATTCCTGATAGATGTGCGTGAAAGTCTCGACGCGATAGTTCGCGTTCGCGGCGGCACTCGCCGCTTCGACGGGCTTGGTGAAATCCAGCAAGAAACCGTCGGGCTGGATCCTGATGCGCTCGATTTCGAACGGCGTGCGTCCGGTCCACTCCAGACGCTCCATCACGTACTGACGATTGCCGCGCACGGGCCAGCCGCGGTTGGTGCCGCCCGTCACGAGATAGCCCTTGGGCGAAAATTCGAGCGCGAGCAGGCCCGTGCTGAAGCCTTCGCGGAATGGATAACACGCGCCCTGCCAGACTCCATCGACGAGCTCGGTGGTCGCGCGCATCACGACGCTGAGGCTGAAATCGCTGACGAAAAGTTGACCGGTGAACGGACCGAAGCGGCCTTCGGTACGGTCGGGGCGGAAGCCGGTGATCGACTGGCCCATCTTGCGGT
>JANMRV010000002.1:0-4504 GCA_031388685.1 Planctomycetota bacterium | reverse complement strand
AGAGCGCCTGGCCTCCGCGGAGGGAGTGCGCGGCCGTGTAGGCCTGCGAGAAGTGGAACGAAAAATCGCCCCGTCGCGAGGAGGCGCGAGCCTCTCTGCGACGGGGCGATGATGCGTAGCGGAAAAAAAGTGCTCTGGCTCCGTACTACGGAACCATGTACTCCAGCGCGTCCGAGAGCGTCGTGTTGTTCGGGGCGGGGAAGCCCTGGTCGCGGCCCCAGCACTGGGCGTTGATCATGGTGCCGGGAACCGTGAGGTAGGCCGCGGGAGTTCCGCCGAGAGCGCCGACGGCGAAGGCGTTCATGTCGAGCGAATAGACACCCGAGCAGTCGTTCGGCGGAGCATTGCCGCCCGAGTTGAGCGGGATCGATCGCTTGAGCGGAGTGTTCACGCAGCGCAGGCCGCCTTGGAAGACGACAGCAGCGCGGCCGCTGTTGCTGTACAAGAAGAGGCCCGGCTTGTTGTTGATCACGTTGCTGGCCAGGATCGAGAAACCGAAGCCCTGGCTTGCGCTGGACGTGCCGCTGGCGCTGATCGTCGGGACGCAGCCCAACGAGTTGAGCTTGGCCGTGCAGTACACGACCGGCGTCGGGCAGTTGAACAGGCTCACGCGCCGGCTCTGGCTGACCGACACGTTGCCGGTGTGATCGGTGAACACGTACTCGTAGCAGAGCACGACGCCACTTCCGCCCGCCGTATCCGGGACCTGTGCACGGAAGATCTGCCCGCCGGAATGCGCGCAGGCCGTCGTCGTCGCGCTGCCGGTGATGGTGAGCGAAGCGTTCGCGCCGCCGACACTCGTGAAGTTGTAGACGCCGGGGTTGACGAACGTGTACTCGTACTGATCGCCCGGGGCGAGCGGACCTGAGTTGTAGGTGTACGGAGCGCTCGTGCTCTGCACGCTTTGCGTGACCGCAGTGAGGTTGGTCCACAGCACGGTCGTTCCGGCGCCCAGGCTGGGCGCGGGAGGCGAAAATCCGCCGGCCGTGATCGAGATCTGCGTGCCCGCGAAGGCGGGCAGGACCACCGAGCGCACGGAGCCGACGAGGTAGTCGATGCCGTCGTCGAGCACCTGATCGCGCACTTTCGTTCGCACCACCCACGGGCCGCTCGGACCTGGATTCGCCGGCCCGTTGAACGCGACGAACACGGGCGGCCGGTTGTCCAGCGGCCCCGAAACGTTGCGGTAGAACTGGTTGATCATCGTGCCCGACTCGCCCTGCACCGTGACGATGTCGTTGCGGCCGTCGTTGTCGAAATCTCCGACCGTGCAGTTGAGCGTCGAGTCGCTGATGGGCTGGATGCGCGCGCTGTCGTCGACGAAGAGCATGCCGCCGTCGTTGCGGTAGAGCTTTTCGCGCGCGGCGAGCGAACCCACCAGCACGTCGTAGTCGCCATCGACGTCGTAGTCGATGAACGTGGCCTCGTTGTCGTCTCCGGCGCCGAAGGGCGCGCCGTTGGTGAAGCTCAACGTGCCGCCTGGGACCAGGTTGTTCTTGATCACGCCCTCGGAGAAGCTCGTCAGGCTGATGATGAAGTCGTCGATGTCCGTGTCGCCGTCGAGATCGCCCAACTCGGACTCGTAGCAGTTGCCCGAGGTGAGCGTGATCAGCGCGGAGGAATTGGAGAACACGGCGCTGCCGTTGTTGATCAGGACGTACTGCGATCCACCCGCCGAGTTGCCCTTGTTCGCGCCGTAGAAATCCAGGTCGAAGTCGTTGTCGAGGTCGATCAGGCTGACGTCCATCTGCGAGACTTTGGTCGGAGCGCCAAGGTCAGCGGCGTGCTCCGTGAAGTGCCCCGTGCCGTCGTTGACGTAGAGCCGCGGTTTGCCGCCTGCCCCGCCCTGATAGTTCGCGCCTGAATCGGAGACGATCAGGTCGAGGTCGCCGTCGTTGTCGAGGTCGCCGAATTGCGAGCCGCGGCCGTTGAGCACCGTGGTCAGGCCGCGCGTCGAACTCTCCAGCGCGAACACGCCGGGGCTCGCCGGACCTTGATTGATGTACAAGGAAGGCGGGTCGGAATTGAAGGCGTTCGCGTACAGCACGTCCGGCCAACCGTCGCCGTTGACATCGCCGGTGCAGACGGACTTGGCATAAGAGATGTGCACGCCCAACCGCGTCGTGCTCTCGTCGGCGAACGAGAGTGTGCCGGTCTCGATCTTCTTGTTGATCAGCAGCACGTTCTGGTGCTTTGTGCCCGGGGACGCGAAACCGTCGCCATCGGCGACGAACAGGTCCAGATCGCCGTCCTTGTCGACGTCGCAGGCCTCGACGCCTTCCGAGTATCGGGCGGGCCCCGGAAGCATGCCGGCTTGCTGCGTGAAGTACTGCTGAGCCTGTGCGCCACGGGGCGCAAGGACAAGCGCGAGGAGTGCGAGGCTGAGAGTGGGTGTCTTCGGGTATCGCATCGAGGGAAGAACGGGCGGGTGAGAAGTCGAGTTGATCCCCTCAAGCCTACCCGCTGCCCCGCAAGTCGGGGGAACGACCGGCCGGCGGACCTCGAAAAAAATTCGGGTTCGAAGGCTTGGGCGCCGGCCCAAGAGCGCATCCAGGCAAGCGCCGCGTAACGACTCATTCACTCGCCGCGCAACCAGGCCGAGCAAGCCGGGTTGCATATGCCGCAACATGGTTCGCCAGTCACAATTGGACTCCGCAGGCTCCGATCTGGCAGCCTGTATCCCTCACGCAACATCCTCGAAGCCGCGTGTCAGCCTTTTCCGCCGACGCCGCAACGAGCCTTACCCTCACTTCATGCCGAACCTGACCACCGCGCCGCGACTTGACTGTCACACGAAAGTCGGCGTCTTGCATGCCCATCGCGAGTTGCGCGTCGTTGCCTTGGAGAACTTCGAAGCGGGCAGCAGCATCGCTGTGCTCGAGGGAATCCACAGTCCGATCGCGACACGCCACACGATTCAGATCGCTGAGGACGAGCATCTAGAGGTGCCTGCGGGCACAACGCTCGTGAAAAAGATCGAACGCTATCCGTGGCAGTTCCTGAACCACGCCTGCCGTCCGAACACGCGCGTGGTCGGCAGGGAGTTGATCGCTCTGCGCAGGATCAAGGCCTTCGAGGAACTCTCGTTCGACTACGAGACCACCGAGTGGCAGATGGCCGAGCCCTTCATGTGCCGCTGCAGCGAATGCGGCGGCCGATCGGTGAGCGGTTTTCGCTTCCTGAATCGCGAGCAACGCGTCGAGCGCCTGAAGAGCCTCGCGCCGCACCTCGTGGCACGGCTCGATGACTGTCTGCCCGAGTGACGCCGCGCCTGTCCTGGTACTTGTCCAGGCCGCGTCCAAAGCCCGAGCCGACCGGTTCCGCGTTGGCAACGGACGGCGCCATGCCGAAGAGCGAGGGAACGACGTTGGACAGAAGCTGTGGCACCAGCGCCGGTTCGCTGAATGCGAACTCGAACCCGCGATCCCTCGAGCTCGCTGCGCTCAGCGCTTGCTCGGCGCCTGGAAGAGCAAGCCGACTTCGTTGAAGCCGACGCGTCCGGGATATTTCTTGCCCGTGACGCGCTCGACGATGCGGATTTCCAGCGTGCGGATCGAGCCCTGGCGCGGCAGGTCGAGAAGGGTCGTCTTCAGCTCGTCGGGATCGAGGACAACGGGAATGGCCGGATCGGTCTTGTTGACGCGCAGTTCGAGCTTGGTCGCGCGATCCCACTCGCCGAGATAGCCCGTGCGCCCGCCGAGGCCGGAAAACAGGACCTGATTCGCGCGCAGCGGGCGCTCGAATTCGAGCGTGAGCGAAGGAGTCTTGTCCTCAGGCGCACAGGTCCACGCACTGCCTTCGCGGCCATCGATCGCGGCACCGGCCGGCGAATCACCGGCTTGCGTCGACGCGACCGCTTTGGTCTCCGAGGCGCGGATCAGGTTGCGCGGTCCGATCGCAGCCTGCGCGAGCAGATGGGGCGCGGCGACATCTCGCACCGTGACCTCGACTGCGGCGCTTTCGAGCTCGGCGCTGGTCGGTTCGAGACCCTTGGCCTTCGGTTCGATCGCCAACTGCACGCGCAGCGCGATCTTGCACGGCCCGGCCCGCTCGAAGCTGTGCTGGATCGAAAATTTCTCGCCGTTCCAGGCCTTGCTCGGATTGCCGGGCAGCGAGGCCACGGTCTTGCCGTCGACCAGGTACTCGACCTTGGTCACGTGCAGGCCCTTGGAGTCCGGCGATTTCCAGGCGTAATCCTCGAGCACTTGCTTTGGGAATCCGCCGAGCCAGATGGCGAGCGGCGCGTCGCCCGAGGCGCGCAGCCAGACATCGGACTTCGTGTCGTCGGTTCGATAGAGCGTGTCTTTCTTCGCGCTCGTGGACTTGCCCGTGAACGCCACGGTCGCCCGGCCGAGGAAGAGCAGCGCGAAGCAGGTGTTCGGTTCAGCCTCGCCCCAGGGCGTCGAGAAATCGCCCTTCGCTCCCTGGAAGTCGAGGAACCAAGTCGCTCCTTCCCAATACCAATCGGAACCGGCGAGGCGCTCGAGTCCCAGCAGTGTGCAGG
>JANMRV010000897.1:0-6468 GCA_031388685.1 Planctomycetota bacterium | reverse complement strand
CGCGTACTTCCGATGCGACTCGCGCTCCAACTTCGACTGCTCCGCACTCTGCGGCTTGGCCGTCGCGCGCAGCTCCGCCAGCTTCGCCTTGTGCTCCGCCAAACTCGGACGCTTCTTCAAACCCTTCGCCAGATCCGCTGGCCGGCCGTCGATCAGTTCGCGCGCCTCCGTCATCCACGCCCCGTACTTCGGAATCAGCTCCGGCTCCGCAGGCCAAAGCTTCTCCGCACCCGCTACCAGGTCGTCCAGGTCCTTCTGCGCCGACAGCGAAAGCACGTCGTTCGTCTTCTGCTCAGCCTCTACCCGAGCTGTCTGCGCAGCCTGCTCGCTGCGCCCAGCCTGCTCGGCGTTGCGTGTTGCCAGATCGGCGTTGGCGACCGCCTCTGACTTGGCCTTGTCCAACGCGGAGTACGTGGACTTCAGTTCGCTGTTCTTGAGCGCCACGACCACGCCACCAACCGCAACCGCGAGCACCGCTGCCGCCAGCGACGCCGCCAGCGGCTTGTTGCGCTTGACCCACTTCTTCGCCTCCGCCCACGCGCCAGTCTCGTAGGCGTGCACGACTCGGCCTTCGATGTACGCGCGCAGGTCTTCAGCCAGCGCCTGCATCGTCGGATAGCGCTCGCCGATCTCGCGTGCCATGGCCTTCTCGACGATCGCGATCAACTCCGCCGGCGTTTGCGGTGCCAACTCGAACAACGGCTTCGGCGGGCCGTTGAGCACCGAAACCAGGATCGTGCGCGCGGAAACTCGCGCGCCGCTCGGCACGTACGGCGCTTCGTGTGCGATCAACGCGTAGAGCATCGCACCAACCGAATACACGTCCGAGTGGGCCCCGAGTTTTTCGAGTTGCCCCTTGGCCTGCTCCGGCGGCATGAAGCTCGGCGTCCCCACAATGTCGCCGTCCATCGTCACTAGAGGCGAGTCCGGATCCCCGGCATGTTCCTCACGGCGATCGGTCTTCACCGCGCTGAAACTCGTCGCCGGCTGGTCCTTGATCCGCAGGTCGTGCTTGTCCGCGCGCCCCAGCACGCGCGCCAAGCCCCAGTCCATCACGTAGACCTCGCCGAACTTCCCGACCATCACGTTGGCCGGCTTCAAGTCGCGGTGGATCACCTGCTTGGAGTGCGCATAACTCATCGCCTCGCAGACCTTCAGCACCACGCCGAGAGCGCGAAGTTGCGTCCAGCCTGCTTCGCCGCTGCGCACGCGCGCGTAGATCTTGCTCAGGTCCTCGCCTTTGACGAGGCGCATCGTGAAGTAGACGCGGCCTTCTTCGCCGAGACCGAGTTCGTGCACCGGCACGATGCCGGGGTGGTCGAGCTGCCCGGTGACTTGCGCTTCCTCGAGGAAACGCTCCAGGAGCTTTTGATCGACTGGCGGTGTATCGCCACTTACCGTCGCGCCGCTGCCAAGCACGACCTTCATCGCCAGCGTGCGCCGCAGCTCGTCGTCCCAGATCTTCAGGATCGCGCCCATCCCGCCGCGCGCAACTTCGCCGAGCAACTTGTAGCGCATCCCGCGCGGCGCCTGGCTGCGCAGCTTTTCATGAATGCTGCTGGAAGCCGGCGCGTCAGGCTCGGGCTCCGATTCCAGCGACAACGTCGGATCAAGGCCGCTGCCGTGCTTTGCGATCAGGCGCTGAGAAAGCGTGCTACCGGCGGACTGTCCAGGCTGCGAGTTGGACTCGGGTTCGGTCATGGGGCGAGGCTTGTGCTACGGCAAGTGGCACGTACGGGGGGAGATGGCACGGAGCCCACTGAGATTACGTCGAAACGGCACCAGGTTCGACTGCGACTTTCTGCCCGACCTACCCCAGCCGCGGCCAGTTGCCATTCAGCTCATTCCTGCCACAAGCCGGCAACCGACCAACGAGCCCGCCAATTCGAATTCGCCGCAGCCACAGCCAGGGGCTGGCGGGCAAATCGTGAGACCTCATCGACCGCCGCGCCCAGCGTCGATACCGTCGCCACCGAACCTGACTTGCGGACGAACGCCGTCCACTGCGTCTGCTTGGACGAGTCCGCGCTGAAGGCCGGTGTCCACGCCACCGGAACGTCGTCGGGGATGTCGGTTCCGCGTCGAGCAAATGTCGCTCGGATTGCCGACACCAACTCGCTCCCGTCGAACTCGAAAGTCCGCGCCAGGATCACGATGTCGAAGAAGTCCTTCATCCGGCTGTTCGCTAGCGCGAGTTGCACCATCGCCTCGAGCTTCTCAGCGACGACGGTCGCGCGCGGGTAGGCGCGCAAGTTCGGTCCAACCGATGCGAGCAGGGCCGGGAACTCGACTTGCTCCGGCTTGGGAGTGATCGCGTCCCCATAGCCAATGTCGACTTGCAGGCGAATTCGCGCCTGAGCGATTCGCGCGACAACGACGACGCGCGCTCCGCCGTAGGCTTGGTCCTCGCGGATTGTGTTCACTCTGAGCGTCTCCAAGTCGAACTCCACGCCATCCGGTTCGACGGACAAGGACAGAATCGCTCGGAACACTGCTTCGACGTGCACGAGATCGTCGCTTCCAAAGCCGAGCAGGTCCAGATCGCGCGTCGTGCGATGCGGACGTCCCGTCCAAAGTGTGAACAGCGCCGCGCCCTTGAGCACGAATTCGTCCGCGAACGGCGAGACAGAAAGCCGCTGGAGGAAGCGCTCGTTGGCGTAGCGGTTGAGCACGAGTTGGACGTCCTCGCCGCGAGTGCGCGCTAGGTGGCCCAAACGGGCGCGGACGGATGTCGCGATGTCATCCGGCTCCCCGCTCACGCCAGCGCCTCGAGGTATGGTCGCACGACGGAGTACACGCCATCCGCGCGAGCGGCGCGGACGAGGGCTTCGATGGTGTGAACTCGTCGGGGACTGCCGTCTCCAATGCCCGCGCCGGTTGCGAACGCCTCGCCGTACGCGCCCTTTCCCACGCGGGAGTTGCCGCCTGTTCGGCCAACGGAGCGCGCTCTTCGTAGATAGTCCCGCAGGGCGGAAAGCGCTGTCTCGAGCCCGACGTGATCGCGGTAGCGGAAGCAGTCGGCGACAGTTTTGGCCGGGCTCGTCACGCGGACCTCTGTGTTCTCGACGATTCTCTGCTCGATTCCGTGGGTCGCAGCGCTGCCGCTCGCGCGCACCACGTGCAGTTTCGGGTAGTCCATGCGCGGAGCGCGGGCGCGGTTGTTGATGAGCACCCAGACTTCGTGCGGCAACTCCGTCGTCAGGCCGTGGATCTGCAAGGCTGTCAACAGGCACATGACCGCGTTGGGTGCACGCTTGGCGACCTCGACCACTGACGCGAGTTCCGTAGCGCTGGCGGCCGTCGTTCTGTAGACGCCGCGTGCTACCCGCTGGAGTTGGCCACTCGCGTGGAGCCGGAACAGCCTTTCGCGCCTGACGCCGCGGTTTGCCAGGTCGCGTGCTGTGATCGGTCCCTTCAGGGCAAGCTTGAGCACCAGTTGGTCATCGCGCTGCATGTCTCAGAGTGTTGCCTAAAACACTGAATAGTCAACACTTTGCGGTCCATGGAAGGGCCGCGTCGTCCGCGATCGCAGTCTTCCTGCGCATTCAGTCCAGGACTCGCTCCTGTGCAACGCCTAGCAGGTCATCGAGCGGATCCGACCCGCGCGCGCCGGACTCGATGCGTCGCTCGATCACGTGTGCAAGCGCAGGGCTGAGCGGCCCCTCCGAAAGACTTCGGGCAGTATCGCCGGGAATAGTCAGGCTTGCCGCTGCACTCTCGCAACTCTGCTTCGATGCGAATTCAAGCGTTCAGAGACTTCTTCGCGCCAGCCAGTCGAACCACCGGGGTAGACGCGATGTCGCCCTGCACCGGCGCAGCGCCTGCGCTGGCGGCTCCGCTGCGCTACGCACGCCGCTGCGGCTCTACGCCTCGCAATCGCACAATGTCACTTCGCACCAGGGTGAAGTCGTGAAGCAGAAAGATGTGATGCCCTGGCGGGGCGGAGGCCCAGGAAGTCGCGCAGGTACTCCGGCGTGTAGTAGTAGCGGTACGCCGAGCGCGCGAACGAAGCGGCAAAGTAGAAGCTGCCGCCGCGGGACACGCGGGAGGAGGCGCCAGTCACCACGCGCTCACCGTCGACTGCTTGTGCCGGCAATCCGTAGCCACTGTAAGTGTCGCGACACCACTCCCACACGTTCCCGATCACATCGTGCAGGCCGAAAGCGTTCGCACGGTAATTCCCGACGCGAGCGTGCACGGCGTTCGCGTCGTTCAGCCAGTTCTCGTAAGTCCAGTTTGTCGGCCCGCCATTCGCCTTGCAGTACGCATCTGCCAAGTTCGCCGCACCGCTGATCGTCTCCTTCTCGTCTCCCGTCCACCAGGCACTCTCCGAGCCCGCTCGCGCTCCGTATTCCCATTGCGCTTCCGTCGGAAGCACAAGGCCAAGCCGTCTCAGCGCGTCTGTGCATGCGGTCCAACTCACCTGCTCCACCGGGTTCAACAGGCTGCATGCCTTGTCGCCAATCTCCGTCCCCGGACCATAGAGGCTCGGATTGCGGCCTGCGAAACGCAGCCACTGACCTTGCGTCATCTCGTACTTCGATAAAAAGTACGCAGCCAACTCCACCTCCTGCACCGGCGACTCATCCGGGTTCGCCTGCGAGTCGAAGTTGTGGCCGGACTCGTCCTCCTTCTGCGCGCCCATCCAAAACGTACCGCCGGGAATCAGCACGAATACCAAGCCAGTCCCTTCGGTCAACACCAGCTTCCCGTCCGGCCCGCGAACCGCAGGGTCGCCCGTCTGCAAGTGCGCGAACTCCCAAAGGCCCGAGGCAGGATCCATCCCGATCGGAAGCAAACCCAGTTGCGGAGTCAGATCCAGACCGCCGTACTTCGGCGATGACTGGATCGAAGTGATCGCTTCAGACCAAAGCCTCTTCGCATCAGCACCGTTCACGCTGCGCTCGCCAATCTGCTTCGCGAACTCATACCGCTTGCCCACGCCCCAGCCGAACGATTGGGAAATCGCATCCGACGTCAGCCCCGTCTTCGGATCCCGCAGCCTCTCCAGGTCCGCCACCAGCTTTGAAAGCTGAACGTCCCACCAGCGCGCTTCAGGATCGTCGTAATCGAACGTCCGTCGCTCGCTCACTACGCGATCCAGCTCGGCAACCTGCGAAGCGAGCACGTCCCGCTCCGCGCGCCGCTCGAGAAGCAATGACTCGCCCTTCCAGGACTCAATCGACTTCAGCAGCTTCGGCAGGTTCGCCTCGACCGATGGCTTCAGCGCACCGACAACCTCGTCAATGGCAAGCTGCTCCGCCGCACGCGCATCTTCGAATCGACCCAGCCTGAACAGCGACCAAGCCAGCGTGTCGCGGACCTCTCCGCGCTTATCTTCTGTCGCCGCAGCCACCGCGCGCCGCGCCAGCAGCCACGCCTTTACCTCGCTGCCGTACACAGGCTGGTCAGGATCCACCAGCGGCCACGCAAGAGCGTTCAACGCATCCGCAGCAGCAGGAAGCGTCTCCTTCGAAAGCTCGGCCTCGACCGTCGCGTCGCTCGGCCAAGGCTCCAGTCGGAGCATCCGAGAACGCCAAGTCAACTCGGCCTGCTTCGCATTCAGCTCCGCGAACTTCGGATGCGACTCACGCTCGGCCTTCGCCTGCTCCGCACTCACCGGCTTGGCCTTCGCGCGAAGCTCCGCCAGTTTCGCCTTGTGCTCCGTCAAACTTGGACGTTTCTTCAACCCAGGGGCCGCAGGCCGTCCGTCAATCAGCTCGCGCGCCTCCGTCATCCACTTCTCGTATTCCGCAATCATCTCCGGATCCGCCGGCCACAACTTCTCCGCGCCAGCCACAAGGTCGTCCAAGTCCTTCTGCGCCGACAGTGACAACACGTCGTTCGTCTTCTGCTCCGCCTCGAACCGAGCGGTCTGCGCAGCCTGCTCGCTGCGCCCAGCCTGCCCGGCGTTGCGTGTAGCCTGTTCGGCGTTGCGAATGGCCGCGTCCGCATTGCGGGTGGCCTCCTTCGCCTTCAGCGCGAACGCCACGCCACCAACCGCAACCGCGAGCACAGTTGCAGCGAGCGCTGCAGCCAGAGGCTTGTTGCGCTTGACCCACTTCTTCGCCTCGGCCCACGCGCCCGTCTCGTAGGCGTGCACGACGCGACCTTCGATGTACGCGCGCAAGTCTTCAGCCAGAGCCGCCATTGTCGGATAGCGCTCGCCGATCTCTCTCGACATCGCCTTCTCGACGATCGCGATCAGCTCCGCCGGTGTCTGCGCCGAAAGTTCGAACAGCGGCTTGGGCGGTCCTTCCAGCAGGCGCATCAAGACCATCTGCCCCGAAACACGCGCGTCCGCCGGCACGAACGGCATCTGCCCACCGATCAATTGATAGAGCATCGCCCCGACGGCATACACGTCGGAGTGCGGACCAAGCTGCTCCAGTTGTCCCTTGGCCTGCTCCGGCGACATGAAGCTCGGCGTGCCGACGACATCGCCGTCCATCGTGATCAGCGGCGAAT
>JANMRV010000583.1:0-5142 GCA_031388685.1 Planctomycetota bacterium | reverse complement strand
CGAGAAGAAGAACAAACTCTTCGGAGCGATCGAATCCGCTTGGCACAAGTAGCTCGCGCGCAGCACTCCACTCCCGTTCCCGTGCGCCAGTTCGCGGCGCGAGCCTGACGACTTTCCAACCAAGAAATCCAATCGACGTGCTCGACCTCAAGTTCATCCGCCAATTCCCCGACCTCGTCCGAGCCGGCGCCAAGAAGAAGCGCATTGCTTGCGACGTCGACGCCATCCTGCGGCTGGACGAAGACGCGCGCGCGCGCGGTGTCGAACTCGATCAGTTGCGAGCCGAGCAGAACACGCTCGGAGCGCAAGTGGCCAAGGCGCCGGCGCCCGAGAAGAAGGCGCTGCTCGAGCGTCTGGCTTTGATCAAGAGCAAGCACAACGCGCTCGAAGCCGGGCAGCGCGAGTTGGAAACGGAGCTGCAGAAACTTTTGCTGCGCGTGCCCAACGTTCCCGCGGAGGAAGTGCCGGAAGGCAAGGACGACACTGAGAATGTCGTGTTGAAACTCTGGGGTGAACCGCGCAGGTTCGATTTTCCTGCCCGCGATCACGTCGCGCTCGGAGAAGCTCAGGGATGGCTCGACATCGAGCGCGCGGCGCGCCTGTCGGGCTCGCGCAACTATGTGTTGAAGGGCGATCTGTCGCTGCTCGAGGGCGCTGTGATGCGCTTCGCGCTGGACTTGATGGTCGGCCGCGGCTTCACGCCCTTGTCGGTGCCGACTTTGGTGCGCAACGAGATCATGGTCGGCACGGGTTATTTTCCTGGCGGCGAGGACCAGGCCTACCGCTGCGACGAGCGCGACGATCTGTGCCTGGTCGGCACGGCCGAGGTCCCGGTCACCGCGCTGCACATGGACGAGATCTTCAAGCTCGAGGATCTGCCGCGCCGCTATGTGGCGCAGTCGTCGTGTTATCGGCGCGAGGCGGGCGCGGCCGGCAAGGACACGCGCGGACTGTATCGCGTGCATCAGTTCCTGAAGGTCGAGCAAGTCGTGATCGACATTGCCGACCCAGCGAAGTCGATCGCGCATCACCAGGAGATCCTGGCCAACTCCGAGCACTTGCTGCAGGCCTTGGAATTGCCGTACCGCGTGGTCAACGTCTGCGGCGGCGATCTGGGCGCGCCGCAGATCCAGAAGTTCGACATCGAAACCTGGATGCCGTCGCGCAACGGCTATGGGGAAACGCATTCGGCCTCGCGCTTCCATGAATACCAGGCGCGCCGCCTCAACCTGCGCTATCGCGACGCCGACGGAAAAGTGCGCTTCTGCCACACGCTGAACAACACGGTGGCGGCCAGCGCGCGGATCCTGATCGCGTTGCTCGAAAACCACCAAAACGCAGATGGAACCTTGAATCTGCCGCCTGCGCTCGCGCCCTACATGGGCGGGCGCAAGCTCTTGGGCAGAGCCGTGTAGCCCGCCGCTCAACGAGCGCCGCGCCGGCAGTTCGGCAGGACAGCTGCCACCTCGGCTTCGCGGTCCTGCGCGACGCTGTGTCGCGCCCCAGACGCCGTGTTCCTGGCCTTCGTCCGCCATGGCCTTCTACGGCGCCGCTGTCAACGGGTTGCCGAGGGCTCCCCGGCGGATGCTATCCCTTGGACTTCGACGTTCCCGAGCTGACGCCGGTCTTGGAGGCACCGCCGGCGCCAGCGCCGCCATCCGGCCGCGGCGCTCCGCCAGCGCCACCGGCGCCGCCGAGGCCGGAACCAGCGCCAGCGCCACCGGCACCGCCAGCGCCCGCCGTCGCCGCTCCGCCGGGGGGGGAGAGGCTTGGAATCTCGGGAATCGGCGGAGCCGCGAGTGCGTCGCGCAGCGCCTGCGGAATGCGGATGACGCGCCGGTAGGTGATCGTGCGCTTGTCCGCGGACTTGAAGACGATCTGTTCGCGCTGGATGCGCGGCGCGAGTTCGAGCGTCAGTTCGATCTGCAGGCGCGCCGGCAAGCCTTGTTTGTCCGTGTCGTTCTGAGCGACGTTCCACTCTTCGATCGGATCGGCGTCAGGACCGTCTTCCTTGTAGATCTGAATATCGAAGTGCCGCACGCGGTCGTGCAGGAAGACGAACTGCCCGCCCTCGAACGGTTTGTCGTCGACGCCGAAACTCTCGCGGCGATAGACCTCGAGCATGTCCTTGTCCTGCGGATTGGGCCGCAGCCGATAGCCGACTTCGTTGTAATCGTTCGACGTCGCGCGCCGATTGATGTCCCAGGCGGCCAGGCTGTCGGTCGAACTCACGAAATCGATCGAATCGGCGTCGAGACCGGAGACCACGCGGCTCTTGATCCGCAACAGGGATTCGATCGGCAGGTCGTAGGTGATCATGGCGCGGATGTCGCGTTCGACGAGGTCCATGATCGCGGGGCCGGCGAGCTGCGTTTCCTCGATGTTGTGGATCGTGTCGCGCGAGACGCGCGCCGAATCGAGCACTTGTGTGATCGCCAACATGATGCCGGAGATGATCAGGACGACGACCAGCACTTCGACGAGCGTGAAGCCCGCCGCGCGCGCCGCATGGCATGCCAAGTTGCGGATTCGCATGGTTATTTCGCGCCCCCCGAGCCGTCTTGCGGAACCTGCGCCTTGCCGTCGGTCGATTTTCCGGCCTGCAAGGCTTCTTCTTCGGGGTGCACGCGGCGCCACTCCATCCAGCGCTCCAGCACGACCTCGTTCCTGAATTCGCCGACTTTCGGAAAGAGCACTTTGACTTGCACCTTCTCGTAGGGCTGCTCATCGTCGGCCGCGGCTTCGGTCTCGCTCTCCTTGGCCTTCTTGTCGGCGGCGTTCTGGCGCCAGTTGTCGAAACTCACGCGGCCGAACTCGTCGCGCTCGCGAAACGTCTCGTCGCCCATGACGACTTCGAACGTGAACAACGGCTGGCCTTCGTCGGCGTAGGTGCCGTCGACGCGCAGGTCGGAGACGTCCTCCCAGTACAGACCGGATTCGACGCGGCCCAGCGTGTACAGCGCGAACTCGCGGGCCTGTTTTTCGTTGCGCGTCTGCGCGGCGGTCAGCTTCGCGCCTTGCAACACCTGCAGCGATGCGACCAGCGTGATGCCGACGATCACGATCGTGACGGCGACCTCGACCAGCGTGAAGCCTGACTCCGGATTCGAACGGGCGAGTTTCATTTGAAATCCGACTCCTGCGGCAATTCGCGCACGAATTCTCCGTCGTGCAGGCGGAAATCGCCGGTCAATGCCAGCACCTCGATCGTGTAGAGCGCGTTTTCCGGCAGTTGCTCGAGGATCACCAGGTGGTCGGTGGAGGTGCCCAGCGGATCGAAGAAGACCGAGACCACGCCGTCCGTGAGATCGAGGCCGTTCACGCGGATGCGCTTGAAGTGCACACTGCGCGGCAGCGCCTGCCAGGGAAAGGCCAGCCGCTCTTCCTCGCGCGCAGCAAGCCCTCCGCGGCCGTCGGCACGGAAAGGCGAAACCACGCGATAGCCGATCGGGCGATTTTCCGCGCTCTCGAACGAGTACTGGACCTCGAAGCGCGCCTTGCGCGAGATCGCGTCCGAGCGCACGGAATAAAGCTGACTCGAGAGGTCGCGCACCGCCTGGTTCAGTTCCGCGCGCGGCAGCACCGATTGCCAGGAGACCGCGACCATGCCGGCCATGAGTCCGAGCACCACGATCACGCCCATCAACTCGATGAGCGAGAAACCCGCGTTGCGGTGAGCAGTGGGCTGGACTTGCGCCGCGCTCATTTCTACTTCTGCAGCATCGAGATGTTGTCGATATCGGCGTCGTCCTGCTCGCCGCCCGGCTGGCCGTCGCGGCCGTAGCTGATCACGCGGAAGGGTTGGCCGGATTGCGGCGGCTCGTAAACGTACTCGTTCTTCCAGGGATCCTTGGGAGCGGAGGTGTAGCCCGTGAGAAAGCTGTGTCCGCTCTCGTCGGGCGTGATCAGGTCCTCGATCCGTTCGGGGTATTTTCCGCTGTGCTCGAGGGCATAGTTGGTCACCGCGGACTGGATCGCGGCGATGTCCTGTTTGGCCACGGCGTCGTTGGCTTTGAAGAGCTGCCGCATGACGTTGGGAACGACCAGGGTGGCGAGCAGGCCCAGGATCACGATCACGACCATCAACTCGGCGAGCGAGAAGCCGGCTTTGGACCTGGTTTGATTACGAGAAGCGTTGAGCAGTTGCATGGTCAGAGTGGGCCGCGTGCAGCGGTCCAAAGCGAGAGGAGGCTGGTTGTCTTTGGGCCCCGCGTGGTGCCCAGGTGTTTCATTGAATCTGCCCGACCTTGAGGATCGGCAGCACGATCGAGACCACGATGTAGCCCACGACCACGGCGAGCACCACGATCATGATCGGTTCGAGCACGCTGGTCATGCGCTCGGTAGCCACGTCGATCTCCTCGTCGTAGGCGGCGCCGATGCGGTCGAGCATCTTCTCGAGCTCGCCGGACTGTTCGCCGACGTTGACCATGTAGCCGACGACCGGCGGGAAGGCGCCCGAAGCCTTGAGCGGCGTGGAGATGTCCGTGCCTTCGAGGATGCGCTTGCGAATCATGTCGGTCGCGTCGGCGAGAACGCGGTTGCCGACGACGTTGCGCGTGATCTCGAGCGAGGCGACAGCCGGCACGCCGCTCTGCAGCAGCGTCGAGAATGTGTGCGTGAAGCGTGCGACCGCCTGCTTGCGCAAAAGGTCGCCGATCACCGGCAGGCGCAGCGAATTCTTGTCGATGAACAGCCGGCCCGAATCGGTCCTGTAGATGCGTTCGATGGCGAACGAGATCGCCGCGATGGTCAGCAGGCCGAGCCACCAGTAGTCCTTGAAGCCGTTGGAAATGGCGACGAGCACCTTGGTCGGAGTCGGCAAGGTCTGACCGCTGTCGACCAGCATGGCCGTGATCTTCGGCACGACGACCGTCATCAAGATGCTGACCACGATCATGCCGATCGCGATCATCATCACGGGATACGTCAGTGACGAAACCACCTTGCGGCGCAGCGCGCGCTGCTTCTGCAGGTAGTCGGCCAGGCGCGTGAAGACGATGTCCAGGTTTCCGGTCGCCTGTCCGGCGCGCACCATGTTGACGTACAACTCGCTGAACCAGCCGGGATGTTCGCCCAGCGCATCGGCAAGGCTCGTGCCCTGCGTGACGCGTTCGCGAATCTCGCGGAACATGCGTTCGG
>JANMRV010000684.1:0-3467 GCA_031388685.1 Planctomycetota bacterium | reverse complement strand
ACCTGCGCGTGCGCTTCGACACGCCGCGCGGCCCGCTGCAGGCGATCGACGAGTTCTCGCTGGAACTCGACGCCGGCGAAACCGTGGCACTGGTCGGCGAATCCGGCAGCGGCAAGTCGGTGGCGAGCCAGGCGATCCTCGGAATGATCCAGAGTCCGCCGGGCGTGATCGAAACCGGCGAGGTGCTGCTGTGCGGCGAGAACCTGCTGCGAGCCTCGCCGCAACGCTTGCGAGAAGTGCGCGGCCGCGAGATCGCGCTCGTTTTCCAGGATCCGCACAGCGCGCTGCATCCGCTCCTGCCGATCGGCCTGCAGCTGTCGGAAGTGCTCGAGGTGCACGAAGGTCTGACGCGCAAGCAAGCGCGCGTGCGCTGCGCCAAGGCGCTCGGCGAAGTCGGCCTGTCGGATCCCGAAGCGCGTCTCGACGCCTATCCTCACGAACTCTCGGGTGGCATGCGCCAGCGCGTGCTGATCGCAATGGCCCTGCTCTGCCATCCCAAGGTGCTGATCGCCGATGAGCCGACCACGGCGCTTGATGCAACCGTTCAGATGCAGATCCTCGACCTGCTGCGACGCCTTCAGCACGAACACGGCACGGCGATCCTATTCATCACGCACGACCTGGGGTTGGTCGCGCGCGTGGCGGATCGCGTGCACGTCATGTACTCCGGCCGCGTGGTCGAAAGTGCTGACTGCGGAGAACTGTTCGAGAGTCCGATGCACCCCTACACGCTCGGACTCTTGGGCAGCGTGCCCCGGCTTTCGCACACGCACGGACTGCGCCTCGAATCGATCCCCGGTGCGCCGCCGGATCCGACGCAAATCGTCCAGGGCTGTGCCTTCGCGCCGCGCTGCAGTCTCGTGAAGGACGAGTGCCGCAGGCAGCGCCCACCGCTCGCGGCGCCGACGCGCAGTGTTTACAAGGTGCTGCGGGTCGGCGGTCGTCGTTCCGCGTGTTTCGAACGCGAGAGCGTGGGCCGCGCGGTCGGATTGCCCGGTTCGCTCCCGGCGGGCCAACCAGACGCGCGATGAGCCACACTCTGCTCGAAGTGCGTG
The DNA here is from genome assembly GCA_031388685.1 of Planctomycetota bacterium. Taxonomy (GTDB): domain Bacteria; phylum Planctomycetota; class UBA1135; order UBA1135; genus JADJQU01. Next base: position 2,412 of record JANMRV010000684.1, on the reverse strand, counting down.
AGCTGTGCGTGCGTTTCCAAAGCGGCGCGCGCTCCTGGACCGGCAAGGCCCGCGGATTCGTCAGCGCCGTCGATGGGGTTTCCTTCTCGATTGCCCGCGGCGAATCGCTCGGACTGGTCGGCGAGTCGGGCTCCGGCAAGTCGAGCATCGCGCGCGCGATCATGGGCCTCACTCAGATCGCGTCGGGCGCACTGCTGCTGAACGGTGTCGAAATGGGTTCGCTGCGCGGCGCCAGCGCCCGCGCGGCACGGCGCAGCGTGCAGATGCTCCATCAGGACCCGTTCGCGTCCCTGGACCCGCGCCGCACGGCGCTGGAGAGCATCGTCGAGCCGCTTGCGATCCAGCGCATGTTCAAGCCGCGCGAGCGCCGCCTGCGGGCCCTTGCGCTGATGGACGCGGTTGGCTTGGACCCGCTCGCGGCAATACGCTTTCCGCACGAGTTCTCGGGCGGCCAACGTCAGCGCATCGCGTTGGCCCGGGCGCTGGCGCTCGAACCGGAATTGCTGCTGCTCGACGAACCGACCAGCGCGCTGGATGTCTCGGTGCAGGCGCAGGTGATCGAACTCCTGGGCGACCTGCAGCAACGCTACGGGCTCGCGTACCTGTTCATCTCCCACGACCTCGCGCTGGTACGTCACCTGTGCCCGCGCGTGGCCGTCCTGTACGCCGGTCGAATCATCGAAGCGGCGCCGCGCGACGATTTGTTCCGCGAGCCCGCGCACCCGTACACGCAAATGCTCTTGGCCTGCGCGCCCCAGGCAGATCCAAAATTCGAGCGCGAGCGAAACCTGCCGCAGATCCAGGGCGAAGCTCCGTCGAGTTCAGCTCCGCCCTCGGGCTGCCCATTCCATCCGCGCTGCGCCCAGCGCGCGCGGGTCCCGGACGAACGTTGCACGCGTGAGCGGCCGGCGCTCCAAGGCAGCGCGACGCGCCAGGCCGCGTGTTTTTTGCGCTAGCGCTGGCCGTAGCCCTGGTACGGCAACCCGGAACGAATCAACACCAAGCGCCCTGACCATGAAGGCACGAACGCGTTGCCCTGGAGCACCAGCCGATACTGGCGCGAGCTCAGGCCGCCGACACCGTCCTCGGTCCACAGGAGCCTGCGTTGACGCGCACCCCAGGGCCAGCTGGGATCGAGTTCGAGTCCCAGTCCGTCGAGAGCCTGGACGCGGGCGATCAAGTGCCCGCGCTCGTCGCTGATCCAGGCGGTATCGCCACCTTCCATCCCGCCGGCGCTGGCCCCGTAGACGTCGCTCGAGGAACGGCTGGCGGGTTGAAGAGCGAGGTCGAGCAATCCGTACCAGTCGGGCATGTCTCCGCCCAGGCCTTCGATGCGAGCCAGCGAGGCGACATAGATCGGGGTCGGCTCATCGGCTCGGTCGGTGGGATTGCGCTCCTTCACCGCTTCCTTTCCGGCGGCGCCCACGGCCATCCGAATCGCGAGGCCGTCCGTAGGCCCGGGCCCTTCGGCATCGAGTGTGGCTCCGCCTTCGGGGAAGTTCGCGGCCATCCAGGCCTCGGCGTCCGCGAGAACCACCTCCGGGCGAGGCCCGATCGGGGTCTCCAACTCGAATTGCGCCCAGACGTCAGGCCGCTCCGCAACGCGCGCGTTGAGCCGTTCCAGCAGCTCGGGCTCGCCGTACACCCCCTGGAAAACCCGGGGCGCCTCGGTCTCCAGCAGCGTCCCAGCCTCCACGTTCGCCGTCAGGACCGGAGGCTCGGCCGAGGCGGACGGCTTCCCCTTGGCCAGGATCTCCCCTCTGCGGGTGTCCCAGGCCAGGAACAGGAGCACGAAAACCAGGGCAAAAAGCAGGGTGCGATGCATGTCGGGCAGAGGACCTCGGAAGACGTCCAAAGCAACCTAAGCATAAGAGACGAGAGCCGTGACGCCGGATGTTTCCTCAATAACAGATTTCAGCAACTTTCTGAACGAACGCTCCCAGCAGAGGGCAATCCAAGGTTAGAAAGGGCTATGGGTACGGGCGGGGCCTTTCCTCAGGCGGCACCTCGAAAAACTGCAAAGCACAGCCCAGATGAAGACCAAGATGTGGACCCAAATCCTGTTGATCGGGGCGGCGATCGTCGCCTGGTACACGCTACAGCGCTGGGTGCTGCCCGCGCTCGGCGTCCAGACCTGAATGTCCAAGCAGTGCTCCCCCGTGCGGGGAGAAACCAAACCGCTGGATGAGAGGAAGATTCCGTAGGAGCCTGGCTCCTTTCCGAACGGTTGCCCCGAGATCTTTCACAGCGCCGTTGCCGGTAGACCTCGACGTGGCCGTTGCTCTCACAGCGCTGTTGGGGGGACGCAACCGTTTGGAAAGGTGCCTGGCTTCCATGAGAAGGCCCTTTGCTGTCAATGCCCATTCTGATTTTCCCTCCAGGACGAAACGCTCCCTCCGCCGGGCTTCCATA
>JANMRV010000672.1:0-4642 GCA_031388685.1 Planctomycetota bacterium | reverse complement strand
AGCGTCCCGACAACACGTATCTGACGCAGTACTTCGACGAACTCGTCCACTCGCGTCGCGAGTCACGTAGGTGACCCACTTCTTCGGCGTCGGGCTCGTCGTGTCGGGATCGATGTCGGTCACCACCATCGAGAGGGCCTGGCCGAGTTCGTCGAAGTACTGCGTCAGATACGTGTTGTCGGGACGCTTGACGATCGTGCGCCGCGCCCAGGCCTGCGTATACCCATCACTGTCCGAGTAGCTGCCGTTGGTCTCGTACTCGAACTCGTGCGTACCGGTCGCGCCGCCCGAGCAGCCGCACTGGCCCTGGAACCAGCTCTTGTTGATCCGGTGCGTCGAGGTGCCGTCGTACTCGAAATAGGCCGACGCATAAGGCTTGAGGTTGTCGTGGCTCGCGGCAAGAAAATCGTTGTCGAGCGTGCCGTCCTGAGCGATGTCGTAGCTGCGCGCGCCTTCGGCATCCACCACGAGTTTGAGCGCGTGCACGTGACCGGGGTTCGTGCTCGCGTTGTAGGCGCCCTCCCAGTAGCGGTAGTAGGTCTTCCTGATCTCGGGGCCGTCCGAGTCGCTGCGAGGCAGCGTCACGGTCACCATCTGCAGATCGCCAGGGTCGCCGTAGCTCTCGTCGTTGGTGTAGTAGGCGTAAGTGACCTTGCCGACTTCGGTGAGCCCTGTCGGCGAGGCCCACGTTCCCCCGCTCTTCGTCTCGGCCTTGACCTCGGTGAGCCGCACCACGCTGTCGAGCGTCGTGTACGCATACGTGTAGCGCCTGGTATCTGCCAAGTCGTAGGCCTTCAGGATGCGCGCTGAAGCATCAAAACCGTTCGAGACGGCCGTGCTTGCGGTTGTGGCATCACCCACAAAGGCGACGTTGCCGGCGAGATCCGTGATCTTCCAGATCTGCCAGTCCGCTTGCGCCGAAGTCGTGTTGCCCCCGAAGAACTTCACCTCTGTGCCGACCGAGTCTGTGAAAGTCCAGATGTCGGGCGAGCCCGAGGCATACGCGAACGCGCCCGCGGCGCCGTTTTTTGACTTGAAGTCGTTCGACGAAGAGGTCTTGCGCTGGAACTCCACGTAGCGGTCGGCGCCGTAGACCAGGTAGATCACGTCGAGTGAGTTGTCGGCGTTGTCGTAGAAGCGCAACTCTGGCTGGCTGGTGTTGGCCCAATTCCTGCCAGCGGGCCCATTCGAGTCGAACAATCCCGAGTCGTCCTGCCGCGCGTTAAAAGTGCGACCGATCCGCCAGGCCGCCCCTGATGCGGGGAGCGCAAGATCGACTTCGGTCGGGCCGTACGTTCCCGTGTGCAGGCTCACTCCGCTGTGCGAGTCGTGTCCTCGCCAGGCGGACTCGAACGGGTTGCCGGCCAGGGCGAAGGCGTGCGTCGGCGGCGAACGCATCGAGCCGTCGAGGTTGACACCGCGTTGCTCGGGTCGCGGCCGGAGGTTTTGGACCGGCGTCTTCGTGGTCGCGAGGTAGCTCGTGAGCGACGCCGAGACCTCGAGGATTTGCTCCGCGAGCGAAATGCCCGAGAAAACAAGCGTCGAAACGACCAGCGAGACGGCGAGTGACTTGCGCGAACGGAGCATGAGCGGGTTCTCCGAAGCTCGCCTAAAGACCGCTTCGGGAGAGAGGCAGGCCAGCGCGCACTGGGCGAGGACGAGCGCGACCGCTCCGTAATACCACTCGCACCTTCGCTGGATAGTGGGTACTTGGGTTTTCTTCGTCCGTGCAATGCAGCCTCGTAGGGAGATGTGGGTTCACACGGACTTACAGCCGAACATCATGCGGACTTGGAAGAAATCTGGGGAAAGTGGCGGTCAATGCCCCGCCGAGCGTTTCCGAAAGCGCGAGCCGGTTCGTAGTCGTCGAAGTCGGATCGTTGCTGGCCGAGGTCGAGCTGAATTGGCCAGTCGCGACGACACGGTTCTGGTTGTCGTACTTGGAAAGCTGATCGGGGCCGGCAGGATTGTCGACGAACAAGAATCGTCGGCAGCTAAACGCGCGACGCCCAGACCATTGCCGCTTCACCACACGCAGCCGCTGGAGCGGGCGAAGGGATTCGAACCCTCGACACCGACCTTGGGAAGACTGAGAACGAGTTCTGATCGCGTGTCGTCTGCGCCGCTGCTGCCTGCAATTGTCCGCTGTTGTCCGCAGTTGTCTACATGGTCACGATGGACAGAAACAGTCAGGACCGGGGCAGGAGGACGTCACTAACCCGATATCAGCAGTGCGAATAGGTCCGCCCAAAGCTCGATGATCCAATCGCCATTTGCCGCGTCAGATACATGAACGGGATTCCGGGAACGAGGGCTGTCGCTACCGAGCTACTCCTGGCCGCGCCCTACGGGCAGATCAGGAATGAAAGCGCATTCGTCAGGCCTACCTTGTTGGGAGCTGCGAAGCCGGGATCTCGGCTCCAGTACTGCGCGTAGACCCGCGTGCTCGGCGGGAGCAGCTGCGCGACCATGTACGATTGCGTGAAGTGGTAGGAGTACGCGCCCGAGCAATCCTGCGCCGGGGCCGGCGTTCCACCCGAGTTCTGACCGAGCGTCCGAATGATCGGTGCCGACAGGCACAGCGTTCCGCCAAGGAATGGAATCGATCCTGACGTCAGCCCCCAAAGCATGATTCCAGGCTTGCTGCTGAGCACGTTGCTTGCGGTCACATAGAAGTCGTCCGAGCCGGTGAAGCTGGGCATTCCGCTGTAGGAAATGCTGGGCGTGCAGCCGAGCGAATTGATCTTCGCGGTGCAGTAGCTCGATGGGATACACGGCCCGTCGTACAGCGCAAGCCAGGTGTCTTCAGGTCCCGCGTTCTGTCCCCCGAGGTTTCCGTTGGTGCTACCGCTTACATAGACGCCGCCCGTGCCGTCTGGCGAGGCTGCGAATGCGTAGTCGCCCCCGCTCGTTCCGAGTTGTCGAATCCAGAGTCGGTTGCCACCGCCTTCGTAGTGCGCAAGCCATGCGTCGCTGCCACCTGCATTCGGCGCGCCCAGGTTGCTATCGGTGAATCCGCTCACGTACACGCCGCCGGATCTGTCCGGCGCGGCAGCAAACAGGTTGTCCTGGCCGCTCGATCCAAGCTGTTTGATCCAGATCTGGTTCCCCGTGCCGTCGTAGTGCGCGAGCCATGCGTCAGTCAAGCCCGCGCTCGGGCCGCCGAGGCTGCCATTCGTGCCGCCAGCCACAAAGACACCGCCGGAACCATCGAACGATGCTGACGACGCGTTCTCGGAACCAGTTGTTCCGAGCTGCCGAATCCAGATCTGGTTTCCTGATCCGTCGTAGCGCGCGATCCAAGCGTCGCTGCTACCCGCATTCGGTCCGCCGAAGCTGCCAGTGGTATTGCCAGTCAAGAACACGCCGCCGGAACCGTCAGGGGCGGCAGCGGTCGCATCCTCGCCGCCTATGGTTCCGAGTTGATGAAGCCAGATCGGATTCCCCGTGCCGTCGTATCGCGCGAGCCAACCGTCGCTTGAGCCCGCGTTCGGACCACCGAGACTGCCATCGGTGGCCCCGCATACGTACACGCCGCCAGACCCGTCTGTGGCTGCGGCTCGAACAGAGTCGAAACCGTTAGTCCCGAGTTGTCGAATCCACGTCCTGCCACCAGCATCGTCGTAGTGCGCGAACCAAGCGTCCTCATTGCCCGCATTCGGCCCGCCGAGGTTTCCCGTCGTGTCGCCGCCGATGTACACACCACCAGAACCATCCGGCGAGGCGGCGTGCAACCATGTCTCTCCGCTTGTGCCTAGCTGCCTAACCCAAAGCTGATTGCCAGTGTTGTCATATCGCCCGAGCCACGCGTCAATGATTCCATTGAACGGGCCACCGAGGCTGCCTTGGGTCCATCCAGCGACGTAGACGCCTCGCGATCCATCGGGAGCTGAAGCAGCGGTGCGTTCGGTCGAGGTCGTACCGAACTGTCGGATCCATGTTTGAAACTGCGCATGAGCGGGCATTGCCGCGAGCGCGACGAACGCGACGCTCAGTGCCGGGACGATGCAATTCTTCATGGCGAGCTACCTGATCAGTGGAGACGACGGGACTGTCGCGCGACTCCTGACCCCGAACCTGGAAGCGGTCGCGAGCGCCGGATGGCGCGGAACTAGCCTAGCACGCGGGCGTAATCCGGGGCGATCGACGTGCGACGCATTGGGCCGCCCTGAACCCAAGGAGCATGTCAGATCCCGCGCATCCTATTCCTGGCGCGTCGTGCGCCAGACACTGTGTCGGCTTGGATCAAGAGAGCTTGGAACCGGACTATCGCCAGCTGGCTGAATTCAGCCGCTCCCAGGTCGCTCGGCCACGATCGTGGCGAATTCCTTGCGGGTATCGCCCGGCGCTGGAAACGACTCACGCCTGAACGCAAGTATCTGCCAGCCCGCGAATCGATCCCGAAGTTCATCTGCGCCGAAAAGGTAGTGCCCGCGCGGGTCGAACATCCCCATGAATGTCGTCCCCTCGACGAGCACGTTGACGACAGCACGGCCGCCGGGTGCGACGTGGTCCTGAATGTCGCGCAGTAGGTCGAGCGCGCGTTCGCGGGGAAAGAACATGAGCAGCCCGATGCAGACGATCGTGTCGTACTGCTTGTCGATCGCCCAATCGGCGAGGTCGGCTCGAATCGTTCCAACCG
>JANMRV010000641.1:0-3960 GCA_031388685.1 Planctomycetota bacterium | reverse complement strand
CGCAGCTCCCGGCAACCGGCCCTTCGATCCCAAACCCCGTGGTCACGAACAGCCCCTCCTCCGCGCTCCAAAGTTCCGGCATTCAGCTCGATCCGGCCCTGCCGCTGTGCCAGACGGACCTGCCGCTCGACTGGTACCAGCGCGAGTTCAAACCCTACGCCGAGGAGTACCTGGCGCTCCCGGATCGCCGGCCCGAAACCGTCTTGCGCTGGCTCGACGGTTACGTTCGGCCCGCAATCGACCATTTCGGCGATCAGCTGCTGCTCGTGGCGCACTTTTACATGGGCGGCGAGATCGTCAAGTTGATCGAGCGCTACGGCGGCGCGGTCGCCGACAGCTACCAGCTCGCCTTGGCGGCCACGCGCCATCCCGAGAAGAAAGTGATCGTCGAATCGGCCGTGCATTTCATGGCCGAAGCGATCGCGATCCTGGCGCGTGAGGACCAGGCGGTCTGGATCACCAACCCCAAGGCCGGCTGCACGATGGAGATGCTGGCCAAGGACTACATGGTGCTGCCGGTCGCCGAGCAGATGATCGAGCGCTACGGCGAGCGCCTGTGCGTGGTCGCCTACATGAACACCTCGGGCCGGCTCAAGGCGCTGGCCGGCCGCACGGGCGGCGCGGTCTGCACGAGTTCGAATGCGGCGAAGGTCGTCCAATGGGCGCTTGAACAGGACAAGAAAGTGTTCTTCGTCCCCGACCAGCACCTCGGCCGCAACACGGCCGCGAAGTTGGGCCTCGACCAGCAACGCGTGGTGGCATTGCGCGATCCGCAGGTGCTGCGCGGCGGATTCCGCTTCGACGATTCGGCGGCCGTGGGTGGACTCGCGGCGCTCGACCAGGCCCAGATGATCCTGTGGGGCAGTTTTTGCGGCGTGCACACCGTGTTCGAGCCGCGCCACGTGCGCTACTGGCAGGCGCAGGGTTATCGCGTGCTCGTGCACCCCGAATCGCGCTTGGAAGTCGTCGAAGCCGCCGATGGCTCGGGCTCGACCAACTACCTGTGGGACGCGATGTTGCGGGCAGCACCCGGTTCGCGCCTGGCGATCGGCACTGAAGGCCACTTCGTGCGCAACGCGCGCGAGCAAGGCCGCCTGCGCGGTGTCGAGGTCGTGCACCTGGCAGACGTCCCCGATCCCGCGTTTCAAAGCGCCGGCTGCGGCTGCGCCACGATGAGCCGCAACGATCCGCCGCACCTGGCCGGAATGCTGGATCTGCTGCGGCGCGGGACTCCCCCCGACGCCAATCGCGTGCTGGCCGGCGATTCCGTCGACGAACGCAGCGGCGCGCGGGAGCGCCTGAGCGATTTGGATCGCGGCGCGCTCGTGCAACAGGCGCGCGCCGCCCTGGAACGCATGATCGAGATCACCGAGTCGCCCCTGGACTGAACGGCCGCGGCCCCCTGGTAGAATCTTCGGATGCAGCTCGAGATCGAGAGCGAATGGACCGCCGCGGGCGCGGCGCGCGGCCACGCGCGTTTGCTGCTCACACGCTGGCTCGCGGGTCAGGCGCCGAGCGCGCAAGCCGCGCGCAGGCACGCTCCCTTCCCGGCCACGCTGATCGCGCGCCTGCCCGAGATTTCCGCGCGCCTGGAGCAGACCGCGCGCATCGCTTCGCGCCATCCGTCGAGCGACGGCAGCACGCGCCTGCTGGTCAGGATGCTCGATGGCAAAACCGTCGAATGCGTGCTGTTGTTGCGCGACGGAGTCTGCCTCTCGACCCAGATCGGCTGCGCGGTCGGATGCCGATTCTGCAAGACCGGCGAAGGCGGCTTGCTGCGTCAGCTGAGCGCGGACGAGATCCTGGCCCAGTTCGCGCTGGCGCAGCAGGAACGCCGCGCGCTCGATCAAGCGCCGTTGCGTCGCGTGGTCCTGATGGGCATGGGCGAGCCGGCTCACAACCTGACCGCCGTCCTGCGCGCGATCTCGGAGCTCGGCGGCGCGGGCAGGCTCGGTCACAAGCAGATCGTGTTCTCGACCGTCGGCGATCCGCGTGCGATCGAAGCGCTCGCTCGTCACGACGTGAAACCGGCGCTCGCGCTCTCGCTGCACAGCATGGACGATGTGCTGCGAACGAGCCTATTGCCGCGGGCCCCGCGCATCCCCGTGCGGGAACTTTTGGACTTGGCGCTCGGCTACGCGCGAGCCACCGGGCACCCGCTCCAGGTGCAATGGACACTGCTCGCCGGGGTCAACGACGGTGACGGCGAGATCGCCGAACTCGCGCGCGCGATCGGGAACGCGCGCGCGATCGTCAACGTGATTCCCTGGAACAGCGTCGACGGCTCAAAATTCGAATGCCCGCCGATGTCGCGCTCGGTGGAATTCGTTCGCGCGTTGAAGCTGCGCGGTGTTTTCGCCACGATCCGCCGCTCGGCGGGCGTCGACGTGGACGGCGCCTGCGGACAATTGCGCTCGCGCCTGGACCCGCAAGTGGTGGCGGGCGCGAAGAGCTGAAGTTCGCGCACAAGACGGTTCGCAAAAAAACGGCATGGTCGAAACGATGGCAGACGGCGTGACGAAGCGACGCCCCTCGAAGTGGCGGCGCGCCCTGGCCATCGCCCTGGTGGCGCTGGTTTCGATCGCTTTGTTCGAGGTCGCACTGCGTTGCGCGATGTTCACCGGCGCGGCCTGGGGCGACAGATTCCGCCGACCCTGGTTGTTCTGCGACGTGCGCAACGAAGCGCTGTACTTTCAGCTGCACCAGCTTTGGAACAACGAACCCGGCCCGATGCCCGAGGGCTTCCGCCATCCCTCGGTCGGCTGGCTCAGCGAGGGCATCGACCCGAAGACACTCGACTTGCCCGGCAAGGACGAACTCGGCGGGCGACGGCCGGTGCTCCTGTTCGGCGACTCGTACACCAAGTGCATGACCGACACCGCCAACTGCTTCGAGGGCTGGATGGAGCGCTCTGAAGAGAACGCAAACTACAAGATCTTCAACTACGGCGTACGCGCCTACGGCATCGATCAGATCGCCACGTTGAGCCGCCTGGTGATCGAGCGCTGGCGCTCGCTCAATCCGATCGTCGTGATCGGGATCTATCTCGACGACGACTTCGATCGCGCGGTGTTCGACTTCCGCGGCTGGCCGAAGCCGCGCTTCAAGATCGGCGAGAAGGGCAGCCTGGGAACGAGCGGGCCGCTGCCGACGCCGGAGGAATACGCAGCAAGCCACCCGCTCTGGAGACATTTCTATGCCTGGCGCTGGCTACTGCACGGCTCGGACCTGTTGCCCGAGGGACTGCGCGATTGGATCACCGCTGTCGAGGCACGCAAGCAGGAGAAAATACTGCTCGGTCAGAAGATGCTCACGCGCATCGAGGCGGGTCTGATGGCGGACGGCCTGGACCACTTCTACATGCTCTATCCGGCGGTCACGAACATCAGCGACTACGACGCCGACGATTGGCGCGAGCAATTCGCCCTCGACTGGCTGGACGCGCGCTCGCTGCGCTACATCCACGTGCGCCACGACATCCTGCGCGCGGCGCTGGCCGAGGGCCGTCACCCGATCGAGTACTACGGGGCCCGCGGGGTGCTTTCGGAGCATTTGAATCCCGACGGCAACGAGGTCGCCTTTCGAGGATTGTTGCGCGGTCTGCACGGCGATTCCGACCGACAGTCCTGGCACAGCCCCACGCACCCGACGGACCTGCGCGAAATAGGCCGGCGTCCGGGCCAGCCGCCGTCGGTACGCCAGCAGAGTGGCTGGTCGGAGCGCTTTCCAGCTGTCGTGGACCGCGAGCGCATCATGCTGCATCCAAGCCCTTCCCGCCCCTCGGCCGTCGGCTGCACGCTCAGTCGGCCCGCGCGACGATTCCTCTGCAAGGCTCAGATCGTCTGGCCCGTGGGTTACGTGGGACCGCCCGAAATCGAGCTCAAAGTCATGGTCGACCGCAAGGAAGTCTCGCGCGAAGTACTGAACGCCGAGCAGAAATCGATCGACCTCGACATCGAC
>JANMRV010000597.1:0-1127 GCA_031388685.1 Planctomycetota bacterium | reverse complement strand
AGCAGCGGCTCGCGGCGATCGGGGCGTTCCAGGCCTCGATCGCCGGCGAGGCGCATCGGCCCCGCGGGCTGAACGCTGAAGCGGCATGGCCCCCCTGCCGCGCAGCCGCGCGGGTTGGCGGCTCGCGGGACGGATTGGGCGCACCCGCTGCCCCCCCAAATGCACGGGGCCCGTAGGATGGATTCCCAATGCTGCGGCGAATTGCCCGGCAGTAGTCCTACCCCGTCCGGCTCTTCAGGAGATTGCTTTCAATGAAGTGGAATCGAATTCTGGCGGCAATTGCATTGGTGGTCACGAGTGTCGGCGCCAATGCGGATGTGTTCTACACGGTGCAAGAATCGAACGACACGCTGTGCACCATCGACACCACCACCCTCACGCTCACGACGATCGGTCCGCTGGGCGTGGTCTACAACTTCGGCGACATTGCCTACGACACGTCGACCGGCACGATGTACATGACGGATGGCCGGGGCGCGGTCTACGGCGGCTCCAGCAACCTGTTCAAGGTCAACCTTGTGACCGGGGCGGCGACGCTGATCGGCAGCATGGGTGCCATCGAGGTCTTCGGGCTGACCTATGATCCGACCACGAACAAGCTGTTCGCGAGCCAATCGACGGGCGCGACAGGCTTTCTGGAGGTCAACCGGACCACGGGTGCGACGACCCCGATCGGCAACCCGGGTATCTATGTCGACGGCCTGACCTACGTCGGCAGCACAGGCGACATCGTCGGTCTGTACGCCGGGCCTGGTTCGCTGCACCGCATCGATCGGAACACCGGAGGCGCCATGCTGCTCACAGCCGGCGGCGGTTTCGTCAACAACTGCGGCATCGCCTGGGGATCGACGTCCAACACGATCTTCTCGATCGATTGGTCAGGGGCCCTCTATGCGTTCGATGTCGGCGCCGGATATGCGCGCACGACATTGACCAGCGGCCTGGGAGCGTGCGACGGCTTGGCCTCCGAGAGCGGGTGTGCCACGTCGATCGTCTACTGCACGGCCAAGGTGAATTCCCTCGGTTGCCTGCCGGCGATCGGCTCGACCGGTTCGCCGAGCGCGACCAGCGGGTCCGGCTTCACGGTCCGGGCGACCAACGTTCGCAACCAGAAGCAGGGACTGCTG
>JANMRV010000538.1:0-4154 GCA_031388685.1 Planctomycetota bacterium | reverse complement strand
CCCGCATCCGAGCCTGGCCGCCCCTCGAAAGTGCGTTGAGGCTCCGCCTGACCGTCTCGCGCTGCATTGAACATCTCGCCCTGATCGGGATGCTCGCGGCGCGGTTGGTGCAAAGCCCCGCCGCCTTCACGAACCTCTCCGTCAGCCGGCCTGGGCGCATAACCATCCGCGGGCGCAGCAGCGCCGGACTCCGGCCTGCCGGCCCCGTGGTCGCCATCTTCGCGCTGACGATTGCGACGCCGTCCGCCGCGGCGCGCGTGGCCTCGGCGATTCTCCGGCCTGCGCCAATCCTGGCGCGAGTCGGAATCCGTGCCTTCGGTACGAGGACCGCGGTCGTTCGCAGCTCCCGCCTGCGGCGCTGCAGGCTCGCCGGAGCGAGGACTCGGGGCCGCGGCCGGGATCGCTGCGGCAGGCGGTGCGGCCTTCGACGGAGCGGGCACAGCGCGCGGACGAGCGCGCAGCGCCTCGGGCGGAATGTCCATCGCTCCGAAGGGCACGGAGTCTGGATCGAACGAACGGTGTTGGTCGTCGCGTGACAAGCCTGGTCCCTCTTGAGTGAGGTTGGAGAGCGCTCGCGTTGTCCTTGATCCCCCCCCAGCGGGCGGGAACGGGGCTCGGCGCGAGCAGCGCCACCGGAAAGTGCGGCCGCCCCGCGCTCGAAAAGGAGGCGCGCGGACGGGTCGGGTCGCGTTGCTCGACCTGGAGACCTCGATGCCGCCTGCGGCGGAGAGGCGCGCAAAGCGAAACCCACCGATTCACGGATGCAATCCGGGGGGCGATCGGGCGCGGACGGGGAGACCGACTGCGGCGCAGTCGAGAGGCACGTGCCAGACGGATCGCTTTGATCCAGAGGCCAGGCACAGTGCGGGAGCATCCCCCGCCTTCCAGGCAGCCAACGGGCTACCGACAGGAGAAAGCTTGCCCGATGCAAAGCCCTCGGGGAACAGGAAAAATGAGATTCCGGTCCTGGCAACTCGCCCCGAAGACCGGCGCGGGGTTCAGCGGCCGGGACGGAAGACCGGACGGGCGTCCCCCAGCCGCGAGCGCAGGCGCGCGGCCAGCTCGACCCATTCGCCGTCGGAAGCGCCCGAGGAAAGGGCCGATTCGCCGAGCAGTGTCGCGGCTTCCGCTAGCAGCGCTCGCGCGCGGTCGAACTCGGCGCGCGCCATCCGGCGCTCGGCCTCCACGGTCAATGGCTGGGCCAGACTCCGTCGATCGGCATCCCCCGCGCGTGCCCCCTGCGCGAGTCGCGCCGCCGCGATCGCACTTTCCAGATAGCGATCGCCCAGCTTGGGATCCAGCCGGCCGTCGGCGCGCAGACCCTCGCGCAGTTCGCTGTCCGATATGCGCCGTGCCCAGGCCGTGTTCTCCGGGTCGGCGCGCGCGAACTGGCGGGCAAGTTCCAAGGCATCGACCGGACTTGCTCCCGACCCATGCCACTCGAGTACCCCGTCGAGCAGGTCGACCGCTTCGCGATCGAGCGCGTCGCGCACGTCCGCGATCGACGGGCGAATGGCGACGCCGGCGACGAGGCAGTCGGCCGCCTCTGCGCGTTCGTCGATGAGCAAGTGCGCGAATCCTGAACCCAGCGCAGCAAGCGCGCGATAGTGATCGGAGCTGTCCTTGAAACTCTCGGTCATGCGCGCGCTCTGCTGGAACGCAAGATCCGCGCGTTGGTAGGCCGCGATCGCCGCCACGGGATCCTCGGCGCGCCGAAAACTGTCGCCCTCATGCATCGCGGCGTAACCGGCGTACCAGCGCGCCGCGCTGGAATCGGGATGCCGATCGGCGATGATTTCGCTCTGACGGCGTGCTTCGCGCGAGTAGCCGCGGTCCCAGACCGCCATGTAATACGCGCTGCGCAAGTCCTGTGCGTCGGGGAAGTAATCGAGGCCGGCGCGGGCGATGGCGATTTCTTCGGCGCGCCGGCCAAGCGCTGCGTGAAACGCCGAAAGCGTCAGCCAGTCCGTCGCGGTCCCGACTGGGGACAAGGCGGCCAGAGCGGCGGCGCAAAATCCGCGCGCCATTCCTGCGGCTTCGATCGACGCATCCTTGCCGGAGCGCGCCGCGAGCAGCCGCGCACTGCCGTCCGCCAGCCAGCGCAGGCCCTCGAGCCTCTCGCGGGGCTCGGCGATCAGGCGCGCCGCGGCGGACAGTTCTACGGCGCTGGCTGCGGCCCTGCCGAGGAGTTGACCGATCGCTTTCGGATCGAGCGCGGGCAAAGCCGCGAGCGCTCCGAGAGCGGCGCGTTCTTCGGCTTCGTAGTCCGAATTCAGGTAAGCCGCGCGTGCGAGCAAGAGCCAGCTCGCTACATCGGCAGGGTTCTTCTCGAGCGACTTGCCGAACGCGTTCTGCGCGTCGCCGAGCAGCAGCGGAACGCCGCCCAAATTCGTCTCGATGCGCGAGCGCGCCGCGCCGAGCGCGGCCTTGCCGAAACGCGCCAGGGCGGCGGCATCGTCGGGATGCGCGGCGAGATTTTCATCCGCGGCCTGCAGTTCCGCTTCCAATGCGTCGGCGGGAGCCAAGGCATCGTCGGCGCGCCAGGGCGCTTCGCGGGCGATGACTCCGGCGGCGGCGAGAACCCGCGCAGGATCGAGCGTGCCGCCCGCTGCGGCGATCGCCGGCGCCAGGGGATTCGCCGATCCAAGATCGCACAATCGCAAGGCGCGCGCGCGCTCGTTGACAGCCTCGCCACAGACGGCGAACGACAACAGCAGGGAACGGTTCGCCGCTGCATCGCCGCCGAGCCCCGCGAGCGAGTCCATCAATTCGGCGCGCGCGCCAAGGCCCGGCAGGGTCATCACTTCCGGGGTGTCGGTCAACATTTCACGCAGCAGCGCGGACACAGGCTGCTCGAGGCCGCGCGCCCGCGCCACGAGCGTCGCGAGGGGTGCCAGGCGCGCGGGCGCTTCGCCACAGCGCGCGAAAGCGATGCGCAGCGCTTCGCACGATCCCAGATTCCCGACCTCGAGCAACGCGCGCAGGCCGTTCTCGACCCGTTCGATGGGAGCGGGAGCCGCGAGCAGCGCCTCGAAGCGCTCGCGCTGACGATTGTCGACGGCGCGCGCCAGAGTGAGCCACTCCTGCCGGTCGAGGTGCGCCGCATCGATCGGCTTCCAGTCGGCTTCGAGAGTCGCCGGTGCCAGCGACTGAACCTCGCTCAGTTTGCCATCGAGGTCGCGCAGGTCGAAGAGCTGGAAGAGGTCGAATTCCTTCTTCCCGTCGCGCAGGATCAGCGCGTGGCGCGGCGCGATGCGCTCGCCGCCGAGGTACTTGTCGTACAGGATCGGCTCGAGCGCCATGGCCTCGGCGCTGGTGATCGCACCCAGCCGCGGCGAAAGCAGTCGCTGTCCGTCGAACGTGTGGTCGCGCTCGGCATGCCGAAACGCGCTCGCGCCGACGCATACGAAGCGCCGCGTCAGGGCGACGAACTTCGGATCGCGATAGCGCTCGCGCACGATGTTCTCGGACGCCGACTCGCCGTCCATGTTGACAGCGATCAAGAGCGGGCGATTCTCCAACGCCGAGAGCGCGAGCGCGTCCTCGAGCGAGCGTTGCCAGAAGACCTGACGTTCGATCGGAACGGGCGCCGAGAGCGGCGCGCGGGAGGCCGCTCGAGCGGCGACGGCCTGCAGGGCGAAGACAAGCGAGATCAACATCGTGGGTTCATGCGTGGACGAAGGACGACGGCGGCAGGCTGCTCGGCCGATACACGCAATCGCCGCTGCCGGTGAGGGTCACTCGGCGAACCCTAGCGCCGTCGGTCGAGGGACGCTACACGGTCCTCGCGCGGCCCGGCTTTGGGCGGGTGCGCAAGCGATTCGCCGCAGGCCCCTCGGGCGGATTTCGGTCCGGTTCGCCCCGGCCTGCAGGCCTTGCGACAGCGACGATCGCGCCGTCGCGGAAAGTGTGGTCGGGGCGAGAGGATTTGAACCTCCGACCTCTGCGTCCCGAACGCAGCGCTCTACCAAGCTGAGCCACGCCCCGATTCCCAATGAAATTGGGCTGGAGAAGTTACGGAGGTCCGGAGCCTGTGTCAATGAGCCCAACTCCAGGGTCCCCGCGAACTGCAGCCAAGTGTACTGCGCCGGTCCGAGGGCGGTCGGCGAGCGGCCAAGTTCAGCGCCCGAGATCGACGAAAACGCCGCCGTTCT
>JANMRV010000507.1:0-6312 GCA_031388685.1 Planctomycetota bacterium | reverse complement strand
GCGATCGCGCGCGCGATCATCGGATTGCCGGGGATGACCGTCGCCGAAGCGCGGAACTCCGGGTTGACCGGCAAGACCATGTCATTGATGTCGCCGAATCCGTTGGCATGGATGTGCGTGTGCAGGTCGACGAGGCCGGGGGTCAGCCAGGACGGGCCGTAGTCAATGACTTCGAAGCCCACGGGTACGTCGAAGCTCTGCCCCACGGCGCCGATCTTGCCGTTGCGCACGAGCACCATGCCGGGAGACAGGACGCGATCCTCCGCGTCCATCGTGAAGACTTTTCCAGCGCGAAGAACGACGCCGCTGTCGCCCGGGGCCAGCGCGGCGAAGGCACCCAAGGCAGCGCGCGTGTCCGTGGCGTGAACGTCCGCGCTCGGAGTGGAGCGGCAGGAGCACGCCGTGAACGCGACGAGTGCGGCGAATCGCAGCGCTACCATCGCCGTCCCTCGGCCGCGTTGTAGACCTGCCGCCCTTCGATCCAGACGACTTCGACTGCGTTGCGCGGATCCGCGGGATCTCCGCCGATCACGACCAGGTCGGCGTCCTTGCCGGCTTCGATGCTGCCCACACGATTCGCGATGCCCGCGGTTTTCGCGGGTACGATCGTCAGACCGCGCACGGCTTGCATCTGGTCGCCATTGAATCCGTAGCGCACCCCCATGGTCGCCTGCACACCCAGCTCCTCGCCGGGCACGACCGGAGCATCGGTGTTGAAGCCGACGTTGGTCATGCCGCGCTCCTGATAACCGGCGGAGACCGATTGGATCCGGCCATCGGTGTCGACGCGCGGCGGAGAGGGCGAGTCGATCTCGCGCGGGCCGCAGATCGCGCTGACGCCAAGGCGCAATGCCACGGGCGCGGCGCGATAACCCTGCCACTCGCCGTGGTCGATGTAGACGTCGATGCCGGCTTCGCCCTTCAGCATCGTCATGGTCGTCAGCACGAGCTGATAGCTCTGCGTGTGGGCCGAAACTTGCGTTTCCTTCGCGAACAGCGCGCGGAAGACTTCGAACTGCGGATTGAACTCTGGCTTCGTGCTCCCGCCCTGCTCGAATTCGTGCCAAGTCTTCGCGTAGGCCAGTCCCTTGCGGACCTGCGAACGGATGTTGTAGTTCATCATGCTGCGGCCCATGCCGTAGCCCCAGCGCGTCGGGTTGTCGCCCTGCGCGATCTTCAGCGAACCGGGATCGCGCACGCGCATCGCTTCGTATTCGGAGAGGCCCGTCTTCAAGAGCACGCCCTGCCCGCCGATGTTCGTTCCGGAGCCTGGGATGAACAGCACGGTGGTGATGCCGGCGGCGACTTCGCGCTTGAGCAGTTCTGTGCCGGGGACGACCGCCGTGCTCGCGCGCAAACCTTCGTTGGTCTGCAACACCATGTCGTTGATGTCGTTGGCGGTCTCGCTGCCGGCGACGTGCGTGTGCAGATCGATCATGCCCGGCATGATCCAGCGCGTGCCGACGTCGATCAGCGGATAATCCGCGGGCACGATCGTCGTCGCGGCGGGACCGACCTTCTCGATGCGGCCGTCTCTGACCAACACAATCGCGTGGTCGATGAAGCCGGGGCCGTCGTCGCTGGCCGTCAGCACTTTCGCCGCGCGCAGGGCCATTTTTTCGCCATGCCCGGCGAGCAGGATTTCCGTGCCATCGGGTGCGCGCGCGACGTGACTCGCCGCGGCACGCGCGCGCTCGGCGTCCAGTTCGGTGCCATGGCCTGCGCCTGCGGCACACGAACAGACGCCAAGCGCGAGCAGGGCACCGCTCAGGGTGCCAAGTCGCGCCGCGCGCCGGTTCATGTCGCCGAACGTCGCCATCTAGAAGCGCTGTCCCTCGAGCGCGACATCGTAGGCGCGCTTCCCGTTGATGTAGGCCTTCTGCAGGTGGCTGCGCGGATCGGCCGGGTCGCCGGTGATCACGAGAATGTCCGCGTCCTTGCCGACTTCGAGGCTGCCGACCTGCTTGTCGATGCCCGCGGTTTTCGCGGGAACGATCGTCAGGCCGCGCACGGTGTCCATGTTCGCGTTGTCCATCCCGTAGCGCACACCGATCGCAGCCTGCAGGAACAGCTCCTCGGCGGGGATCACGGGCGCGTCGGTGTTGAAGCCGATCTGCTTGTGGCCGCGCTTCTGATATTCCGCCGCGATGCCGAGCCACTTGCCGTCGGTGTCCATGCCGACGAACCCCCTGTAGGAGCGATCGAAGTTGCGCGGGCCGAGGATCGCGGGCACGCCCGACTTCTGCGCCCTTTCGGCGGCGCGGAACCCCTGGAATTCGCCGTGGTCGATGTAGACATCGATGCCGAGCTCTTCCTTGATCATGGTGATCGTCATCAGGACGACCTGGTAGACCTGCGTATGGGTCGAGATCTGCGTCGTCTTCGCGAGCAGCTGTGGAAAGATGTCCCACTGGATGTTGCGCTCGACCTTGGGACCCGTGCCGTCTTCACCGGCCTTGCGCATGCGCGCGTAAGCCATGCCGCGCTGCAGCGTGTTGCGCGTGTTCCAGTTCTCGAACGACATGCCGATGCCGATAGTCCAGCCCTCGGGGTTGCCCCACTGAGCGACCTTGAGCGAACCCGGATCGCGGATGACAGCATCCTCGAAATGGTCCACACCGGTCTTGATCAGGATTCCCTGACCGCCGATGTTGACGCCCGAGCCTGGGATGTAGAGGCACGACGTCACTCCGGAGGCGAGCGCGCGATGCAGGTTGGGGTTGTTGGGCACGACCGATGTCTTGACGCGAAACTCTGGGTTGGCGAGCATCACACCGTCATTGATGTCGAAACTGCCGCCGACGTGCGAGTGCAGGTCGATCATGCCGGGCATAAGCCAATTCGAACCGACGTCTTCGAGCACAAAGCCGTCCGGCACGGCGGTTTCCGCGGACGGTCCGATGCCGACAATCTTGCCGTCCTTGACCAGCACGGTCGCGTTGTCGATGACCTGCGGTCCGTCCCAGGTGGCGACCAGAGCCTTGACCGTCTTCAGCGCGAGTCCGGGGGCACCTCGGCTGCCGGGATCGGGTGTAGCCGGCGGCGCGGGCGTGGGGCGCTGGGCCAGGGCCGCGCCTGAAAGCGCCAACGCTCCCAGCAGCGTAAGCCCGAGTTCTGTCGTCTTCTGATTCATGAACTTCTCCGCGCTGCAATCGAAACGTGCCGCGAGCGAAGGCCCGCGGCAAAAACTGTCTAGCGAACCTCTTTGCCCGCGACCCAAACGCGCAGCACGCTCGTGGCTGGCTCGAGCGGCGCACCGTCGAGCAACAGGACGTCACCGTCCATGCCCGCGGCGAGCCTCCCAACGCGTTGATCGATGCGCAGCATCGCCGCCGCGCCCGAAGTGAGCGCGCGGAAGGCGACGTCGGGCGAAAGCCCTTGCGACACGGCGTAGGAAGCGAGCAGCGGAAGTTCCGCGGTACCCTCTTCGGCCTCGCTCTTGAACGCGATCTGGATCCCGTTGGCGGCGAGTTCCGCGTAGCGGTTGATCATGCTGCCCGCGCCGAGCTTCGGATCGAAGCCCTGCACGGCCGCCGAGAGCAACACGCCGCTGACCCGTCCGCGCAGCTTCGCGGCGAGCTTTACCGAGTCGCCCGCGCCGAACAGGATCGGCTTGATGCCCGCGGCTTCGAATGCGGCAACGCATTCGAGCACTTCGTCATCGCGATCCACGTCGACCATGACGGCGCGATTGCCGAGCATCGCCTGGCGCAGGCCTTCGAGCCGAGCGTCGATGCCCGGCGCGCGCGGTTCGCCCTTGACGGGTTCCGGCTTCGGTTCGTCCTTGGTGCGGCGACGTTCGGGCCGGCGCGCGTACTCGAGCTCCTTGGAGGTGCGCTCGAGCACGAAGCTGACTTCCGTTCCGCCGAGTGAGAGCTTGCCGTCAAGCTTGCCGTCCTTGAATTCGCCGTGCAGCGTCACTGCGCCGCGCGAACCTTGGCCGGTGGCTTCGAACTTGCGTTCCTTCGGCGGCTCCTTGCCCTTCTTTTTCGGCTCGTCCTTCTTCGCCTCGTCTTTCTTGGCCTCGTCCTTTTTCGCCTCGTCTTTCTTGGGCTCGTCCTTCTTCGCCTCTTCCTTCTTTTCCTCTTCCTTCTTGTCGCCTTCGGCGCCGGCTTCCTTCGTGTCCTTGGCGGCCTTCTTGGCGTCCTTCGGTGCTTCCTTTTCCTTCTCGATGTAACTGCCCGAAAGTTCGATCAGCGAAGCAGAGAGCGGATCGCAGCGCAGCGAACCGGTGAGCTTCTCACCTTCGTGCTCGAGCCGCAGGCGGAAGTTCGAAGCCTCGCTGTAGGGCGGGACGATGAGTTTGGCTTCCCAGATTCCGTTGACCGGATCGCCTTCCTCTTCCTTCTTCTTCTCTTCCTTCTTCTCTTCCTTCTTCTCGCCTTCCTTGGCGTCGGAGGAGGCCGGCTTGTCCTTGTCGTCCTTCTTCTCTTCGACGGCGACAACGGGCGCGGGCGGCGGCGGGACGAACTTGGCCTTGGCCTCTTCGTAGGTGTCCCACTTCTTCTTGTATTCGACGGCCTTGGTGAGCGCGTCGCGAACGACGCGGACGGACTCCATGCGGTTGCGGTCCGACCACATCATGCGCATCGCCGCCGGATCCTCGACGATCATCGTCGTGAGGTTCAGGCCGGCTGGCTTGTACGCCATCATGTTGACGCCCGACGGATTCTGTCCGCGCGGGGACAGAATCACGGTCGTGATGCCGGCCTTCGCGACGCGTCGATCGGTGGCATCGCCGATTTCGACGATGCGCGAGAACTGGAAATCGGCATCGGGCGTGCGCTGCGAGCCTTCGAGACCGAGATGGCTGAACGAATCGATCATGCCCGGCATCGCCGCGAATCCGCGCACGACGCTCGAGCCAGGGGGATGCGAGACGCGTCCGCCGACTTCGATGATGCGGCCCTTGTCGAGCAGGATCTGACCGGGGCTCAGCACGGCGCCGTCGCCGATGTAGAGCCTCTCGACCTCGATCACCACCGGGCCCGGTAACTTCTGCGCGGCGCGCGCCGCATCGGCCCCAAACGCACCTGCAGCTTTGGCGCGCGAATCGGGATCGATCGCCGTGTCGCGAGCGGAGTTCCAGCGTTCGTCGCCCGAGATCCAGGTAGCGAGCACACTGGAAGTCCCCAGTATCGGCGCGCCGTTGAGCACGCAGAAATCCGCGTCCTTGCCCGCGGCGATCGAACCCAGGCGTTGCGAAACGCCGAGGATTTCCGCCGGGCCGAGCGTGATCGCGCGCAGCGCAGCGTCGGCGGAGAGCCCGCCGCGTGAAGCCAGCGCCGCCGCGTAGCGAATGTTGCGCGAACGCATGTTGGTCGCCGGCGTAATGGCGAGTCGCACGCCCTTTTCGGCGAGCTTCGCGCACACGTCGTAACGCGGCCAGGGCACTTCGTCGCCGCGTCCGAGGTCGCGGCCGCCGCTGCCAGGCTGCATGTCGACCTCGAAAATCACGGCCACGTTCGCGCCCGCGATCTCGGCGGCGAGCTGGTCGGCTTCGCGGCCGCCGTTGAGGATCAGCGGCAGGCGGACCTGCTCAGCGAAATTGAGCAGCGCGCGAATTTCATACGCGTTCTGCGCCTCGATGCGCCAGGGCGTGCGCGCGCCCCACAGCGCGCGGCCTTCGGACGCGACTGAAGGTCCGTACTCGCCCGTGTCCTTTCCGCCGCGCACGATCTCGACGATCTCGTTCAAGGCCACGATCGCACCCATGGCGGTCTGCGGCAGTTGTCGCTTCTGCGAACCGATGCCGACATCGGCGGTCGCGGGAACCGGCGGTTTCCAATAGCCCGGAGTGATGCGAGCCTCGTCCGCGATCGAACCGTCGATCGCCGACGTCTCGAGCACCACGCGCTGCGCCATGCTCTCGCCGGACAACTTGACCACCGCGCCCTGGCCGCCGATCAGACGTCCGTTGCAAGGAGCGATGTAGGCCGCGGTCACGCCGGCCCAGATGTCCTCGAGCGAGTCCTTCGCGAACAGATCGAGGTTGTCCGTGGCATGGATGCTGAAGTCGGCGGTGCGCTGCGACGGAGCACCGAGGCCGAAAGTGCTCGTCGCGGCGATCAGGCCGGGCACGATCACCGCATCGGGACCGTAGTCGACCACTCGAGCGTCGGCGGGCACGTCGATGTTCTTGCCGACAGCTTCGATGCGGCCATCGCGAACGACGATCGTCGCGCCGCCGGTCAGGATCACACCACCGTCGACGAGGTGTATCGTCCCGGCTTTGAGCGCGACGGCGCCGCCTTTGGAACTCTGCGGCGACGCTTGCGCCGCGAGCTGGGCAATCAGGGCAAAGGAGAGAAC
>JANMRV010000427.1:0-3057 GCA_031388685.1 Planctomycetota bacterium | reverse complement strand
GCGATCGTAGCCCAACAAGTAACGATAGAAGTCGACGTCGGTCGAAAGGTCCTTGGTCCACTTGCTCGTGGTGACTCGGTTGAAGCGATCGAGGTCGGCATAGACGCCGGCCGTCGACGTGTACTGCCGCGACCACACATCAGGCTCGTCGTACGTCGTGCCCACGACCTGCCCAGCCCCAAGATAATCGTATTGCACCAGCGTCGTGCCGCCGTCCTTGATCGAGTAGACGCGACTCGACACATCGGGAATATCGGGGCTGCCGCTCGACGCGTAATTCAGGGTGAAAGTTTTTCCTCCCACGGTCTCGCTCGTGCGGCGAATCGTGTTGCGCCCCGTCGTCGCCTTCGAATAGGCATAAGCGGTTTCCAAGTACCCGCTGCCGCCGACCGTGTCGTCCATGTCCTGGCGGAAGTTCGTGACGTTGCCCCAGCCATCGTAGATGTATTTCACCTGATCGATGGCCGCGCCCGGGAAATTGCCGCGTCGGTGCTGCGGACGGGGTTTTCGGGAGGGACAGGCACCGGTCGGGACAGGTTTCTCGGGATTGGCATGAGGTTTCTGGATGGACAGCCTGTTATTGCTCTCTTGGGTGCCTGACTTCGGCTAGCTTCTGTCGGTATAGTAGAATTGATTTTTCGATGTCCGAATCGAACTGCTCCGCTTCTGGTGGAAGAACCAATCCACGAGCCAGCTCTCGCCAAACCTCCAATATGCCAATTGCAAATTCTAGACTCTCCGGCTCGTATCTCTCAACCACGTACATAGAGCCCAGGTGGTAGATATGCGCGCCGCTCTGAGTGGTAACTGCTATATAGGTGGACGGGTAATCCGGGATGCCCATGCCCAGCCACGCTTTATCTCGTTCAAGCAATTTGCAATCGTGGATGCTCGCGATTACCCTGTTGCTGTCAACCGTCCTCGATGGATCAAACCACGCCTGACGGTATCCAAGCCAATTGATATCGAAGGACCATAAACCCGGAGGCTCGATGCTTAAAGTCCAGGGCAGGTGCTTCCCGGATTTGCTTGCGCCAGAGAAACACTGCTTGAATTCGACTTTTGTAATGCCCCTCCAATCAACCGCGCCTAGCGCTCCCTGACGGTGACCGCCATCGCTGGTGTCATCACATGATCGGCCATGGGAGGTCTCTTTGGCGGCGGAACAGCATATGATCACAGGCAAGGCGGCCCACGCCAACAACTTCAAGGATAGGTGCTTCACGGGAGATTTACGGCTCATCCCGGAGTTGCTAGTTATCATTTTCCCATGATGTCTCTAACGCGCTCCTCAAGCTCCTTTTGAAGATCGCTTGTTGCCTTGTTTTTATCTTTGTCCGTGCATCCGGGCGCATCTGGACATCCATGCTTAGCATACGCCTTGATGCATCTGATTTGCTTGTCATATGCCCACATCTCGCTAATCGCAAGCTTCACAGGGGGTGGCGGTACCATGCAAATGTCTGCCGATCTTGATCCGGGCGCCTGAGGAGGACACGCGCAATCCGCTTTATGGGCTTCCTCATGTTCAACGACGCAATCATACGTCATGTGTCCGGCAGGACTTTGCGGCGGAACCTGCACATCGTCGCCAAAGCATATCGTCTTAACTCCGTCGCAACAAGCGACGAAATTGATGCCGGGGTTCTCTTTTAGCCTCTTATCCTTGCTCCGAGCCTTCTCACAGCAATCCTCCTCGACAACAACAAATGCACTTGTAGGAGCGCCGACGTCGGTGCGAACAGACTTCAGTCCCAACGGGTCGCGTCGTGCAATTGGGTCGGAATGAAGAAATTGCAAGAGATTGTCCTTGCCAGCACCAATGGGATCACGGCGCAGCCAGTTTCCGAGCCCCGCGCCGAATACTCGGTTTCTGACATGGCACTTGGTCCCACCTAGCGTCGGATCAGTCTCGCACCCCGCAACCCCACGCCGATTTCGAACCGCCACCGCCGACAGCCCCCCTCTTCCCAGCGTCACGACTCCAAGATTCGTGACCGTCGTCTTGTCCGTTGCGTCCACGTCGCCGTCCAGATCGACATCGCCGCGGACGTCGTACGTGCTCCCGTTGATCCAGCCTTGGATTACGGTTCGATCGGTCCCGTTGGAAACGCCATCGGAGTTCGAGTCGCCCTCGGGCAGCCCAAACGGCACGCCGTAGGCGGAATACCGGTCCATTTCGCGCTGCCCGCCGGCCGCAGCCACGAGCGCAACGACATCGGCGTGCTGGCTCTGGCAGTAGTACAGCCGTTCTTCCAGCGTTCCATCGCTCGCCGTGGTCCAGGCTGTGTTCGCGTCTTTCTCCCTGAACGCCACGAGGTCGATGTACGAACTGCCGCCAAACCCGCCCGCGCCCGCTTGCTGGTGAACGAAGCGTTCTTTCGGGTCTGTATCTGAGCTTCTGTACGTCGCCACCATGCGCCACCGCTCGTCGTAGGCAGAGTAGTACCACAGGTCCGAACCGTCTACGTCGGCGTCCGTGTCGGTGTCCTCGTGGACGGCGATCCTGAATCCCAGGCCGTTGTAGCGGTATTCGGCGACCAGCGCGCCGCCCTGGGTTTTCACCTTCCTGAGCCTGTAGAAGGCGTCCCACTCGTATTTATAGTCGGTGCCGTCGTTCGTCATGTTGCCGGCCGGATCGTACGCCAGGGTGTAGTTGTTCCCCGTCGTCCCCGGCGTCGTGTCCAGGTCGCGCGTCCCGATCTCGTTGACCTTGTTGAAGGTCTTCGTGTCGTTCCACTCGCCCGTGTCTGTCCAATCGGCGTCGTCGTTCAGGTTGAGCTTGTCGAGCGACCAGTTCCCAGTCTGCGTCAGAGTCCATTCCTGCTTGCGCGTGCGAGCGGTGATCGAGCCGCCCGACAGCGTGCCCTCGTCCGCCGTGGTGAGGCGGTTCAGATTGTCCATCGTGTAGTTGATGTCGAAGCCTACGTGCCCGTCACCACCCGCCGCCGCATCCGCTTCGTCGGCGCTCGTAATGTTCGAGTTGCGGTCGTAGGCGAGCGCAACCTGGTAGAAGTTCTGGTCGGTCGCGAGGTCCTTGGTCCACTTGCTCGTGAC
>JANMRV010000391.1:0-2310 GCA_031388685.1 Planctomycetota bacterium | reverse complement strand
GGAGCAAATCCGCCACGCCGCGCACCTCGTCCTGGCCTGCTCAAAGGCCTTCGAAGGCTGCGATGGCCTCGCGAAACTTCGCCGCCATCGGCCGGCTCGTGCCCATGACGGGATCGTAAGTCACGAGCAAGGCCCGCGCTTCGGCCCAGACTTCGCGATCTTCGAGCGAGCGCACGCGGTAGGCCTGCTCGAAGGACGAATTGCCCAGGCGCATCGTGCGCAGTTCGATCGTTACGTCGACTCCGCCGCGGCCTGGCCGCAGGAAGCGGATGTTCGTCTGCGCGAGCAAGAATGGGAACTGGTTCTTCTCGATCAGACCGAGCGAGCCGAAGTAGGCATGCCGCGCTTCCTCGAGCAGCGTCATGTACACGGCGTTGTTGAGCACGCACTGGTTGTCTTCGTCGGACCAGCGCGTGTGCGCACGCAGCGTGAAGCGCATTTCTGCACTGGGCGGGACTTCGGGAGTCTGCAGCAGAGTCATGGGAAGGGTCAGCTGAGTTTGCGCTGTGGACCGAACAGAACCAAGGCCGTGCCCGCGAACACGACCGCGCCGCACAACAGCGTGCGCGTATTCAGCGCTTCGCCGAGAAACACGACCGCAGAGCCGACCGTGATCAGCGATTGCAGGAAGATGAACACCGCTGTCGTCGATGCGGCGACGCGCACGAGTGCGTAAGCGTTGAGAAAGTAGGCGACCAGCGTCGGGAAGACCAGGATGTAGGCGAGCGAGAGCCAACTGCGCGCGCCTGCGTGCTCCGGAATCCATGGCACGTTCGCGGCAAAGAACGGAAGGGTCCACAGCGAGAGCACGAAGACCCAGGCCGTCACGACCAGCGGTCCGTATTTCGCGACCAGCGGACGCGAAAAGACCAGGAACAGCGAATACGAGAACGAATTCGCGACCATCATCAGATTGCCCGCGCGCGTCGCCTCGGAAAAATCCGCGCCGCGGCCGAAGGCCAGCACCATCGTGGCCGAGAGCGCCAGCAAGATTCCAATCCCGCGCGACCAGCAAAACCGTTCGTGGCGCATCAGCAATGCGATGCTGAAGGTGAAGACCGGGATCATCGGCATGATCAGGCCAGAGTTGACCGCCGTCGAGCGCCGCAGGCCCTCGAGGAACAGCACCATGTTGATGGTGATGCCGAGAAGCGCCAGCACGGAGAGCTTGAAGATGTCGACTTTCGTCGGCAACGCGCGCTTGCCCGCCATCAGGAAGACTGCCGCGCCGAGTGCCAGCGAGCCGAAGACGATGCGCCAGCCGACGATGGCCTCGGCGCTGAAGTCGACGAAGGCCCACTTGCCGAAGATGGCGAAGAGCCCGAAGGCGAACTGCACGACGATCAGGGCGCCATAACCCTTGGCTCGCGCGTCCGCCGCGTGCTCGGCGCCGGACGCACCAGCGCTTGCCGCTGCCGAAGCGGGCTTGGCGAGATTCGGGGGAGCGCTGACCATCCGGGCCATGTTACGCCGTGCCGCTCGCCTGAGGTACGCTGCGGGCGTATGACGCCTTCACCCGACAAGACTTCGAGCGCGAACTCCGGCCCTCCCACGCGCGGCCTGCGCCTGTGGCCCCTCGATCGCAGCGAGCCCGGTCCCGATCTTCTGGTCTGCCGCGCGCGCTACGACTGGCTGACCAATCCGCGCACG
The DNA here is from genome assembly GCA_031388685.1 of Planctomycetota bacterium. GTDB lineage: Bacteria > Planctomycetota > UBA1135 > UBA1135 > JADJQU01. Next base: position 660 of record JANMRV010000391.1, on the reverse strand, counting down.
GGCAAGCTGATGAAGCGCACCGTGCTCGAGACGCCCGACTGGGTCAACGTGGTCGCGCTCGACAGCGCAGGGCGTTTGATCCTCGTGCATCAATTCAGGTTCGGCAGCGCGACGATCACGACCGAGATTCCCGGCGGCATGGTCGACGAGGGCGAGTTCCACGGTGACGCCGCGAAGCGCGAGTTACGAGAAGAAGCGGGCCACACGTCGGAGCGCTGGACTTATCTTGGTGCCGTGCAACCGAATCCGGCGTTTCAGGACAATGTCTGTCATCATTGGCTAGCCGAGGACGCAAAGCTGACGCATCCGCAGCAGCTCGACAGTGGCGAGGACATCACGGTCGAGGCGTGGACGTTGGAGCAAGTGAAAGCGGGCATTGTCGACGGATCGATTCGACATGCGCTGGTGATGACCGCGCTCGCACGCGTCTTCGATCTGCGGCCCTTCGAAGGACGCGGCTTGCCGAGCTGAATTCAGCAGGCCTGTCGACACGCGCAGCGCCGAGGAGCGTGGTGAATTGGCCCCGGCCTTGGAATTGCAGGCTGATCAGCCGGCATAGCCGCGCGCTGGGTCGCCACCGACCTGCGCACTGCGGTCAGGAGCCCTGTAGGGGACCTGCCGTATGCCTGCTAGCCTGTGCCCATGCCCACGCGGCGCGAA
>JANMRV010000350.1:0-9532 GCA_031388685.1 Planctomycetota bacterium | reverse complement strand
CGCGGGTTCGCTGGCTGAATTCAACCTGTTCACAGGCGATCCGGGATATCAACGCATCGAGCTCGCGCATCTGCGCGAAGTCACGACTGATCAGGTGCGGGCCGTGCTGCGAAAATTCCTGCTGGACCAGCCGGCTGTGATCCTGGCTTGCATCCCGGCTGCAAACGCCGAACGGCCCGCCCCCACTGCGCCACGCGCAATCGCGAATCAGCCCGCGGCAGCTTCCGCGCTGGCGAGCGAAACGGGAGGGCCCCGATCCTTTGACCCAGCGGCGCCGGATCGCTCGAGCGCACCGCCGTCGGGCGCGAGCCCACAGCCCAGCGTGCCGGCCGTCACCATGGCGACACTGGCATCAGGCGCGCGCTCCGGGGTGGTGCGTTTCAGGAGAGCACCCTGGTGCGCAGCTTCGCTGGCGCTGCCGATGGGCCGCCGCGCGGAGACCGAACTTCTCACGGGCATGGCTTCGCTCGCCGCCGCGCTCTTCAGCGAGGGCACGCGCCGGTTCTCGACGATCGAATTCACCGACCGGCTCGACAGTCTCGGCGCGAGCCTTTCGATCGGATCGGACGACGACGAAATCTTCTACTCGCTGTCGGTGCTCGACCGCGAACTCGAGCCCGCGCTGGAGTTGCTGTTCGACGCCGCGCTCGAACCCAGGCTCGACGCCCAGGATTTCGAGCGCATGCTGACCCAGAGGCGCACGGCAATCGCCACGCGCGGCGAACAACCCACCGCGGTGGCCGCGCGGGCCTGGGCGCGCCTGATGCACGGCGACACGCCGCTCGGTCGTAGCGCGTTGAGCGCGGGCGCGAGCCTGACCAACCTCACGCTCGATGAAATCAGCCGCTTTCACGCGCGCGGAGCCCACGCCCGCGGCGCGCGCCTCGCGCTGGCCGGACCGCGGCCCAATACGGAGCTCGAGGCGCTGGTCCAGCGCGGCCTCGCTCGGTTGCCCGCGGCGAATGAGGACGCACATGTACTCTCGACGCAGGCGCGGCTCTGGCCTGCGCCCGGCCGCGTGTTCCTGGTCGATCATCCCGGCGCGCAGCAGACCGAGTTGCGCATCGGACAACTGTCCGTGCCGAGCACGCACGCCGAGTTCTTCCCGCTCGCGGTGCTCAATTTTATTCTCGGCGGTTCGTTCTCGAGCCGCATCAACTTGAACTTGCGCGAGGCGAAGGGCTTCACCTACGGCGCGCGCTCTTCGTTCGCCGGTGGTGTGCTGCCTGGTTCCTTCTTGGTTTCAGCCGCGGTCGAGACTTCCGTGAGCAGCGCGGCGGCGCGTGAAGTGCTGCACGAACTGACCCAGATCCGCGAGGGCGTGCGCGCCGAAGAACTGGACTTCGCGAAAGCTGCGCTGCGCGAGTCGCTGAGCACTCAATACGAGAGCTGCGAAGCGCGCCGGGCCTTGATCGACCGCGCGCTCAAGTTCGATTGGCCGGCCGATTATCCGCTGCTCCGCGTGCGCCAACTCGAAAACTTGACGCTCGCCGACCTCGATCGCCTGGCGCGCGAATTCCTCGATCCGGCGGCCTGGATCGTGCTCGCTGTCGGCGACGCCGGCGCCATCGGCGATTCCTTGGAAGAGCTGGGTCTCGGTGCTGCGCAGCGGCTCGACATCGACGGCCGGCTGATCCAGCGCTGATGTCGCCCCGGATTCGTGGAGACGCGCGCCAGCAAGGAGCTTTGGGCAAGACCTCGATTGCGATCGTCACGCCGGCTGCGCGCGGATCGTTGGCGGGCAATCGGGTCAGTGCGCTGCGTTATGCGCGGCTGCTGCGCGGCTTGGGCTGCAAGGTGCGCGTGCAGGGCGAATGGCGTGGCGAACGCGCCGATCTCCTGATCGCGTTGAACGCCCAGCGCAGCTCGCCAGCGGTGCTGCGCGCGCGCAAGGCACGGCCGAGCATGCCGATCGTGGTCGTGGTGACGGGCACCGACGTGTACCGCCACCTAGGATCGAGCCGGCGCATGTCGCGGGCGCTGGAAATCTCAGATCGGATCGTCGGCTTGCAATCCGACAGCGTGCGCGTGCTGCCCCGGCGTTTCGCGGCGAAGGCGCGCGCGATCCTGCAGTCCTACGACGGCCCGTTGCTGGAGCGCCGCAGCGTCGGGCCGCACTTCGATTTCCTGGTGCTCGGCCACCTGCGCCCCGAAAAGGACCCATTCCGGGCTGCGCTCGCGGCGCGCGGACTGCCCTTGAACTCACGGATTCGCGTGCGACATGCGGGCAAGGCGCTCAGTCCGGCGATGGAGCGGCGCGCGCGCAAGGAAAGCGCAGCGAATCCGCGGTACCAGTGGATCGGAGCCGTGCCAAGACGCGCGGCGCTCGGACTGCTGGCCAGATCCGAGGCGCTGATCCTATCCTCGAGAATCGAAGGCGGGCCGGGAGTCTTCAGCGAGGCGTTGGCTCTGGGCGTGCCGATCCTCGCCTCGCGCATTGCCGCCAGCGAGTCGATCCTCTCGCCGCGGCATCCGGGACTGTTCACGCTCGGCAGCACCGCGGAACTCGCAGCGCTGATGCGGCGCGTCGAACTGAGCCCGCGTTTTCGCTCGCGGCTCGCCGCGGCGAGCCGCAAGCTCGCGCCGCGCTTCGAGCCCGCACGCGAACAGCGCGCCTGGCGGATTCTGCTGGAGGAACTGCTGGGAGCGTCGCGCTTCAACGCGCCACGGCGCGAAGCTCGATCTTTACGTCGTGGGCACGAAGTTCGTCGAAGAACTGCTGCGGCGGAACGCTGAGTTCGAGCGGCATGGCGCCGGGCGCGATCAGCTTGCGCGCCTGCAGGTGGGCGACCAGAGCGGCGGGGAAACCGGTGGAACGTTCCATGGCGGAAAAGCCCGTCTGCGGATCGCGACGGTCGAGCAGGTCGTAGGTCAGCGCCCGCGGGCGCCCGGCATGCGAGCCTTCGACGACGACACGCAGCACGACGATGTCGTCCACTTCGGGGAAGGCCAGACGCTCTTCGAACAGCGCGCGCATGAATTCGCGCGCAGCGATCCGCTGGCCGTCGCGCAGCACGAGTTCGCGCTCGAAAGCCCCGAGTCCAAACAGAGCGCGCACGACTTCAAAGTGGCCGGGCCAGCGCAGGGTCTTGTATTCGAAACGCTCGAGACGGCCGCGCCAGCTCGTCGCGCAGGTGCTCGTGCCGCCCGAAGTCACCGCGGCTTCGAGCCGGCCGATCGGGGAGGCGAATTCGACGTTCTCGAGTTCAGTCAGCGCGGGAACATCGGCGCGCTGCCCGTCGCGCAGGTACTCGCCAAAGCCGGAGTACTCGTTGATCAGGCCCTCGAAGCTGAAGACCAGTTTGTATCCGAGCGGTCCGACGGGCCGCTCGGGGATTCCTCCGCAGAAAATGCGCACGCTGCGCGGACTGTCCATGCTCGCGACTGCGTGGGCGGCGAGGTGGTTGGACAGACCCGGTGCGAGTCCGCAGTCGGGCACCAGGCTGACACCGCGCGCGCGTGCGCGGCCGTCCAACGCGAGCTCCTGGCGCACCACATCGGTATTGCCGCCCAGGTCACAAAACGAACTCCCGTTGTCGATAGCCGTTGCGGCCAGCAGGGCATTGAATCGGTACGGCGCCGCCGAAATCGTCACCGTCGTCCCACTCAGCGCGGCGCGGACGGCGGCCGCATGCTCCACGTCGCAGGTCCTGGGTTCGAAGACGCAGTGGGAGTCCGGCAGGAGCTTGCGCAACCTCTCGGCCGCTCGCTGGGCCACGACTGCGTCCTTCTCGGCAAGCACGACCTTGGAGGCTTCGCCGCGCAGCGCAAGATCGTAGGCGATGGCGACGCCCTGTCGGCCGGCTCCGAAGACCGTGTAGCTGTAATGCATGGGAAGAAGATAACCCGGGGCTGCAATGCAGACTCATTCTGCCTTCTCCGTGGCGACGATGCGCCCGCCCGAGCCTTGTGAAAGCTGTCGAAAACGACGTTCCGACGCCGCGGGCGCGTCGACGAGCACCGTATCGAAGGCCACGCGCCGGAAACGATTGCGTTCGAGCAAGAGCGCGACCACCAGCTCGAGATCCGAGTGGAATCCGCCCGTGGGCACGCCGTCGGTCAGCGTGACCAGCGTGTCGACCTCCGGATCGTCCAGCGCAAAAATCGCCGCGTCGAAGAAATTGCCGCGGCCGCGGGCCTGGCACTTCTCGAAGTCCGCGATCGCCGCGCGCACGTTGGCGGGATTCGCGGGCACGAGTTTGGGACGCCAGGGCAGGATCTCGTTGGTGAACGGCACGATGTTGAATTCCGTGCGCGACGGCAAGGTTTCGAGCGTCGCGCGCAGCCGCGCGTCGACCAGTTCCTTGGGCAGTCGCCCGTCGGGCATCGGCGTCCACATCGACCCCGAAAAGTCGATCGCAAAGCAGATGCGCTGCGAGACGAGCGGCAGCCCCACGAACGAGGCGCGCGCGGAGGTCTGACTGTCAGGCGCTGCTTTGGCGACCTGGCCGGAGGCCTGATCGGACGAGGGGCGCGAAGGCAACAGGGTCGGGCGCCAATCCGCCGGCAGGTCGCGCAGCCAATCGCGCCAGGGCCTTGGATCGCCGCGGTGCTTGAAACCGGAGAGCCGCTGCAGCGCCGCGACGATCTCGCCGCGCGCGCGCTCGAGCGGCTCCGTTTCGAGCGCCGCAATCAGCGCCGTCGCGGAGGCTTTGCATGCAGCGCTCTCGAGGGTCTCGATCAGCGCAAGCCGCACGCTGACATTTGGGTCCGCGCCTAAGGGCCGCGTCAGGGGAAACGCAATCTGCTCGGGAAGCTCGCGCGCGCCCATCGCGACGGCGCAGCGCACGCGCGGGTCGCGATCCTCGCGGCAGCGTTCGAGCAGATGCCTGAAGTCCTCGAGCGCAAGCGCCTGCACTTCCCTCGAGTCCTTCGCGAACAGCGCGGCTCGCGCCAGCAGGGCTGAAGCGCGCACGAGTCCGTCGCGATGGCTGCGGCAGGCGTGCTCGATTTGCACGGCGCCGCGCTCGAGATCGCCGCACAGTTGGCGCGAGTGGGCCAGCCGCTCCACGGACCACAGGGCGAGGTGCGCCACTTCCGGCACGGAATCGTCGAGCGCAGCGAGCAGCAACGCAACGTCCAGGGCACACTTCATGCGCCCGAGGGCTTCTGCCGCGCGCAACCGAATGGGCAGTTCCCTGTGAGCGAGACCCGCTCGCCCGGCAAGCTGCGCCGCCACGCCGGCGTCGGCGATTCGCGCCACGATCTGCTGGGCGGCGTCGCCGACTTCGGATTCAGGATCGCCAAGCGCGACGAAGAGTGCGCGCCAAGCCGCCGGCGAGCCGATGGCGGCCAGTTGTTTCACGGCCCGTTTGCGATCTTGGACGGAATCGGACTTGAGCCCGTTGAGTGCTTCGAGCAACGGGTCCTCGCGCGGTGAAATTGGCGAGGAGGCGCGCGGCGCCACGTGGAGCACATCATGGGCCGCCGCCGGGTTACACCCCCACCCGGGGACGGCGAGATAGATCAGGAGGAAAGGAGTGACCATGATGATGTACTTCGCACGCGACGCCGCGCGCCACTCGTACGACTCACGCTCGCGCTCCAGGCGACCTGGAAAATCGAAAAAACTAGGGGCTCAGCGCGCGCGCATGAATTCGGCCCAGCGCTCGGGCCAGGTGCGCCGGGCGACTGCGTGACGCACGGGCTCGTCCACGCCGACCACGAACTTGCCGCCGAGCGCTGCGACGAGATCCGCCAGCGTGGTCCCGTACGGCGGACCGCCCTCGCTCACGGGCTTGCCGACCGGGAAGACCAGCGCGCACAAACGGCCGTCCATGGCCAGCGATCGCAGGACGAGTTCGCCCCAGCGCGGCCGCAACGCAGGATCGATCGCGCAGAAGAACGTGTGCTCGAAAATCAGGTCGTAGGGCGCCTGCGCAACGTGTTCGAGCGCGTCCTCGACGCGCAAACTGCCGCCGAAGGACGCAAGCTGCGCCGCCAACTCCCCCGCGCCGGCATCGACCAGATCGATCGCCGTCACCTCGAAGCCCGCCCGGGCCAGGGCCAGCGCGTCGTGGGCGCGGCCGGCCCCGCCGACGAGCGCTCGCCGCCGACCCGGCATTGCGGCCAATTTTCCCGCCGCGATGCGCGCGACCAGTTCGGGATGGGCGGCTCCCAGATCCCAGGGGGTGTCTCCGCTCTGGTAGCGCTGCGCCCAATCCAGCGGCTCGAGGCTCATCGCGAGTGCACCCTTTTCGCCGAGCGCGGGCGCGGCTTGGCAACGGGGCGCGCCTCAGCCTTCGTCGCGCGCACCTCGTCGACCACACGCCACATGTACCAGGACGCCACGCTGCGGTAGGGCCGCCAACGCTCGGCGTAGCGATCGAGTTCTTCCGGCGTCGGCATTTCCTGCTTGCGCAACAGGTGCATGAAACCGTGCCGGACACCGAAGTCCCCCACCGGCAGCACGTCCGGTCGGGCGAGCCAGAACATCAGCAACATTTCGACGCTCCAACGGCCGATTCCGCGCACGACGGTCAGGCGCTCGACGATCTCTTCGTCCGGCATGGGCGCGAGTTCGGCTAGCTTCGGCAATTCGCCGGCCTGCGTGCGCCGCGCGAGGTCGATGACCGCCGCGATCTTCGAATGCGAAAGACCGGCCTTGCGCAACAGCGGGGGACTGGTCGCGAGCAGCGCCGCGGGATCGCTGCGCCGATCCGGCAACAGGTCGAGCACTCGGCCGTGAATCGTCGCCGCGGCTTTCCCATTCAATTGTTGATAGACGATCGTGCGCAGCAAGGCCTCGAACGTCGAACCAAGCTTCGAGCGATCGAGCGTGTACGGCACGCGATCGATCAGCGGCACAAGCCGCGGATCCTGTTCGCGAAGCGACTTCAGCGCGAGCTCTGGATCGAAGGACTTCGGACTCGACTTCAGCGCCTTCACGACGGTAGCGCGCACTCGTTTCGGCTTGGCTGGATCCACTTTGCCCGCCTCTGCGCGCAGCAAGGCAGCTTTGAGTTCCACGCCGCCGCTGGCGGAAAAACCGCCCAGCCGATCGCCGGCGGCCAGCACGCGATGGCAGGGCACGACCAGCGGCCAGGGATTCTTGCCCATGGCCTGACCGACAGCGCGCGCCGCGCCGGGACTGCCGGCGGCCTTGGCGAGTTCGCCGTAGGTGCAGGTCTTGCCCTGCGGGAGCTTGCGCAGCGCCGCGTATACGCGCCGGTGAAACTCCGGCAGGTGTTCGTCGTCAAGCGGCAGGCCGTCGAAACGAGCAGTCTCACCCGCGAGCATCGCGCGCATGGAGTGCACCGCGCTCTTGACCCACTTCGGGGCCGCCGCGGGGCTCGAACCTGCGCGCAACGCCAATCGCTGAAGCGTCTTGGCCGGTGTCTTCTCGGGCAACTGCACGCCGACCAGTCCCTTGGAATTCCAGGCCACAGCGATCGCGCCAAACTTCGATTCGAATACGGCGTGCGAATTGAGTCCGCGCTTCACGGCCGCTTGTCCCCGTGCTTGCGCTTCTCGAGCCACTCCTTCATCAAGTCCGCAAAGCGCGGATCCCCGCGCAGATTGGCGAGGTCGGGATCCTCCTTGATCAACGCCTGATTCTCGAATCCAAGTTCGAGCGCCTGGCGCAGCGCCGCAAGCGCCAAGTCGAGATTGCCGTGGCGCGAGTGACTGCAGGCCGTGTTGTACGTGGCCGAGGGACGCATGTAGTTCAGCTCGGCGGCGCGCTCGAACGAGGGCAGGGCTTCCTCGAAGTGCCCCAGGAAGCTGCGCGCGTATCCCAGGCGATAGTGGGCCTCGCCGTCGTCAGGCCTCAGTTTCGTCAACTCGTCATAGGCGCGCATCATCTCGGCCCAATCCGAACGGAAGAACGCGAGCCTGGCCCGCCGTTCGAGCGCCGCCACCTCGGATTCGCGCTGCAGTTCCGCCGACAACTGGATGCGCATGAACTTGAGCGTGTCCTGGATGATGTCGCGGGTGCGCACCGAGTCCTCCTCGACATCGAACGCCGGCCGCGCCGAAGCGTGCACCACGTAGGTCATGTCGACGTTCGCGGCCGCGGCTTGCAACGCGAATCGATCGATGCGCGCATTCAACGCCTGATCATCGACGCCGGCCTTGACGATGAACAGCGAGAGATCCGGACGAATCGCCGCCGGCCACTGCTCGGGCATCCCGTAGTAGAAAACAGCGCAGCGCAGATACGCTCGCGCCGGGGACATCGCCAGCGGCAGGACGCGCTGCACGTTGTCGGAGCAGGCCCACCACCCGACGTTGGCCGCGTCGATCGAGAGTTCGGTCTGATGCTGCCTGAGATACTGCATCAGCAGATCGAGGTCGTCCGCTGCGCGATTCGAACTCGCCTGATAGGTCACGGCCGCAAGCCCCTCGCAGGCTGTGGCACGTGCCCAACTCGTGTATTGGTCCCAGTCCTTGAGATCGCGATAGCCGAGGCCATTCACGAACACGACGACCGCCGGCCGCCGCTCGCCCTTGAACTCGGGCGGGGTATAGAGGTCGAAGGACAGCGAGAGCTCGGCTTGAGCGCTGGGCTGATAGACGATCCCGCGACGAACGCCGCAGCTCGCGGCGCCTGGCGGCGTGTAGCGCAGCGTACGCGCGCCCGCCTTCGATTGCTGAGCTACGCCCCAAGGGCCGACGGCGAGCCATAAGACGGCGCACAGCACCAGACGCCCGGTGCAGGCCTGGAACAGGGCGCGCGCGGCGCTTTTGGGCTTGGGGGAACGCGTTCGCGGCATGGGCTTCGTTCGCAGTGTTACCAGAGCCCGGGGAACCCGTCCATGCGCGGCCTCGCGGGCAACACTTCCGAAACTCGAATTGTGCTCCAGGGCACGCACGGCGGCGGCCGATGGTCAAGCGGAAGGACAACGCTGCCCAAACATGCGGCAGGAATAATTTTCACCATGAACTACGACCGTCGGGCCGGATTCACGCTCATCGAACTCATGATCGTCGTCGCGATCATCGCCATCATCGCGGCCGTCGCCGTCCCGAAGCTCCTGGGAGCTCGGCTCTCGGCCAACGAGTCGAACGCCATCGCCACGCTGCGCACGATTGCAACGGCCGAGGCTCAGGTCCTCACCTCCGCCGCGATCGACAGCGACGGCAACGGCGGGGGCGAATACGGCTACTTCGGCGAACTGTCGGGCCTGCTGCCCGCGCGCGTCTCCGTCGGCGGCTTGCCCGCGGCCGGGGTCGTCGGCGTGGACGAGCTCGAACCGAGCAGCCTGGTTGCCGGGATGGGAAATGTGAACGCCAGCGTCGTGCAGCGCAGCGGCTACTACTTCCAGATCTGGCTGCCTGGTGCGCGCGTCGGCGCCGGGGTGCCCGGAATCGCCGAAGACCCGACCGGTGGCAAGGCGGCCGCTCCGTTCCCCGATCCCCAAGAATGCGCGACGTTGTGGTGTGTCTACGCCTGGCCCGTCAAGCGCGGCTCCAGCGGCAACTCGGTCTTCGTCATGAATCACTCCGGCCAAGTGATGCAGATGAGCAATCGCGGCGCGGTCAGGTACTCCGGACTGGCCGGCGCCCCGGCCTTCGACGCGGCCTATTCAGC
>JANMRV010000320.1:0-3869 GCA_031388685.1 Planctomycetota bacterium | reverse complement strand
TGGAGGAAGTCGAGTCGCTGTGCGACGAGATCGGCGTGCTCGATCACGGCCGGCTGCTCGTGCAAGGGCCGCTTGCGCAATTGTTGTCGAGCGACGGCGGCAGTCATCTGCTGGTGAGCCTCGAGCGAGACGCGGACGAGTCGCTGCGCGCCGAACTGTCGAAGTTCGCCGGCCTCGAGGTCAACGGCCAGCGGCTGCAGATGCAGCATTGTCCGCCCGGGGAATTTCAGCGTTTGATGGCCTTCCTCGCCCAGCGCAAGATCGCGTTCACGCGCGTGAAGTACGGCTACGGCAATCTCGAAGAGCTGTTCTTGCACTTGACGAAGCGCCAATTGCGCGACTGATCCGATGCGGCAGCTTTTTCACTTGGTCGCGAAGGAAGCGCTCGTGCTCACGCGCGACTGGCACGCACTGCTCCTGCTCTTCGCGATGCCGGTCATGTTCATCCTGGTCATGTCGCTCGCGCTGCGCGATCGCTTCGCTACGCACGGCGGAGCCTCGTTGACCTACTACCTGCTGAACCAGGACGTCCACGCGATCAGCGACGAAATCGAGTCGAAAATCCGGGCCGAAAAGAGTTTTCGCGCGATCGAAGGCGATGCCATCGAGAGCGCACTCGCGGCCAATGTCGCGCGCGACGAAGCCCATTTCCTGATCGTGATCCCGCAGGGCTTCGGCGCGGGAATCGACGAGCGCCAAGCCTTGGCCGTGCGCCTTTCCGCCGGACCGGGCGTAGAACCCGCCGCGCTGAAACTCTTCGAAGCCGCCCTGCGCGGCATCGTCACGCGGGTCTACACCGAGCACGCCATCGAGGCCATGAAACGCGGCATGCCCCCGCCGCCGCAGGGCGCACCCCCGGCTGCGGCCGTCGATCTTGACGCCGCCGAAAAACTCGTGCGGCGCAGCTCCACGGGTCCGGCCGGCGGCGAGCCGGAGTTGCCGACCGCCGTGCAACAGAGCGTGCCCGCCTGGCTGGTGTTCGCGATGTTCTTCATCGCCATTCCGCTCTCGACGACTTGGGTCCACGAACGGCAGCAGGGCACGTTTGCGCGCCTGCGCGCGATGGGCCTCGAGCGGCGCTGGCTGCTGCTGGGGAAACTGCTGCCGTATTATGCGATCAACCTGATCCAGGTCGCGCTGATGCTGGCGGTCGGCGTCTTTCTCGTGCCGCTGTGTGGCGGCGACGCGCTGACCCTTGGGCATTCGCCGGCCGCGCTCGTCCTGATGGCCGCGGCGGTCAGTTTTGCTTCCGTCTCCTACGCACTCCTGATTGCCAACGTAGTTTCGACCAGCGAGCAGGCGACCATCTTCACCGGCGTTTCGAACCTGCTTCTGGCCGTGATCGGCGGCATAATGGTGCCCCGTTTCATCATGCCGAGCAGTATGCAGGAGATCAGTCTTTACTCGCCCATGGCCTGGGGCCTCGAGGGTTTCCTCGACATTTTCCTGCGCAACGGCGGGCTGGCGGCGGTGCGTCAGGAAGCGCTGCAACTTTTCGGCTTCGGCGCGGCCGCGTTGCTCGCGGCAGCCTTTTTCCTCGGGCGGGCGCGCGGCAAGTAGGACGGCCATGGATCGCGAACAACTCAAGCGGGAACTGAAGCAACTCTTGGTGGAAGAGTGCCAGAAGGAATTTCCTCCCGAGCAGATCGGCGACGACGCGATCCTCATGGGACCCGCGGACGGCTTGGACTTCGATTCGCTGGACGCGCTGCAGATCTCGATGGCCGTGCAGCGCCGCTACGGCAAGCGCATCGAAGGCAACAACAAGACGCGCAAGGCGCTGACGTCGATCAACACGCTCGCCGATTTCATCCTGTCGTGATGCGTGCGGCGGATCCGATCCATATCCGGGGCCTGGGGCTTTCGTGTGCCCTCGGGCGGGGCGTCGAAGTCGCCGCGCGAGCGCTGGAATCGGGAGCCGTCAACGTTTCGACGCTGCGGCTCGACGATCTGGTCGAGCCGATCGGGATGAGTTACTACCGCATCCCGGACGGAACGCGACTGTTCGATCCGATCCGTTTCGATCCGTTGCTGCTCGAGGCGGCGCGCGAGGCGATCGCCGCCGCCGAACTGAGCAGCGCGGAACTCGAAGCGCTGCCGCTGTTCCTGGGTTCGTCGGCCTTCGCCGTCGGCGATTCCGAGGCCCAGTACAGAGCTTCGCTGCGCCGCCAGGAGCCACATGGGCCGGTGCCGCCGCTGGTCGGATTGCAGCACCTGGCGAAACTGGTCCAGCAGGAGCTTGGTTGTGGCGGCGAGAGCTACGCCTTCAACACGGCCTGCACGGCGAGCGCGAACGCGACGATGATCGCTGCGCGCATGATCCGCCTTGGGATCCATCGCCACGCCATCGTGCTCGGCGTCGAACTGGCCAACGAGACGACGCTCGCGGGCTTCAGCGGTCTGCAACTCGTCGCCGACGCCGTGCGGCCCTTCGATCGGCGCCGCAGCGGAATCGTGCTCGGCGAAGGAGTCGGCGCGCTGATCTTGTCCGCGGATCCGGGCCCTTTCGGCGTGACGCTCGTGGCCGGCGCCTGCAACGGCGATTCCTTCAGTGTCACCACCGCCAATCCCGACGGCAGCACGATCGCGGCCGTGCAGGCCGCGGCGCTGCGCCAGGCAGGTCTCGAGCCCGGACGAATTCGCGGCATCAAGAGCCACGGCACTGCGAGCCCAATGAACGACACAGGCGAAGCGGCCGGCATCCTACGCGTCTTTCCGACGCCGCCGCCGGTGTGCGCGCTCAAGCCTTACCTCGGGCACACGCTCGGGGCCTGCGGCGTCAATGAACTCGTGCTGATGGTGAGCGCGCTGGAGCGCGGGTTTTTCCCAGGCAGCGCAGGCTTCGAGGAAGCAGATCCCGACCTCGGTCTTGTTCCGCAGCGCGCGCCGAGCGAGGCAGCGGTCGGTCACTACCTGCTCAACTATTTCGGCTTCGGCGGCAGCAACGCGTCACTGGTGTTGCACAAGGCGCGATGAAGCTCGCCATCGTCGCCCATAGTCATGAACTGCGTCGCGTCAACGAAGGCGACGAGCTGGTGCCCTTGCGCGAACGCGTGAACACGGTGTGCAACGAGCAGTTCCGGCGCATCGACCGTTTCATCGGTTACGCGCTGCTCGGTTCGGCGGCCTGCGTGGCGAAACGGACTCTGGCGGCCGATTGCGGCCTCTACCTGAGTTCCGGCATCGGACCGGTCGCCAGCAACACGCAAGCGAAGGAGCAGCTCTTCCGCGATCATCTCCTGCCCAAGCCGTTCCACTTCGTGAACACGCTGGGCGCGGCCGCGGGTCATCACGTGGGCAGGAATCACGGCCTGTGCGGACAGAATCTCTTTCTCACGCAGCGAGGCGATGCATTTCAGGCGGCCCTGTTGGTTGCAGCCGCCGATCTCGAACTCGGAATCGTCTCGCAGGCGCTGGTTGGCGCGGTGGAGGAGTGCACGTTACCGCTCGACGAACATCGCCAGCGTTTGAGCCTCGCGCAGGATGTCGAGGTCGGCGAGGGCACGCACTGGATGTTGCTGCAAGCCGCGCAGGACTCGAGCAGCGCAGTTCCGCTGGCGATTTCGCGTTTCTCGTCCGACGCCCAGCTCGCAGCACATCTGCGCGCGCGTGCGACCGAATCCGGTGCCTGGTGCTTCGCCCATGCCGTCTCTCTCGAACGCAGGAAACTCTGGAGTGAACTACTCGCCCACAAACCGCGCTACGAACCGGAACTCGCCTTCCACGACAGCCGCGACGCCGCGCTGATGACTCACTGGCTGGAGCAGCGCGCCACGCCACGCCTGGGATTCATCGGCCCACTCGGCCGCGCCGGCGCGCTGTGCCTTGAATTCGGTGCCCGGTAATCCTCCAGCGTTTATTACCCGGCG
>JANMRV010000290.1:0-8081 GCA_031388685.1 Planctomycetota bacterium | reverse complement strand
GCGATCTGATCGATGGCCGCGGGATTGAATGCGATCTTGAGCGAGTAGTGCGGGTGGAAGCCGATCACGCGCGCGCCTAGGCTTTCGAGTTCCTGGATGCGCTGCGGAGTGATGCGCTTCTGGAACATCGCGAAGGCGTAGGTCTCCTGAGTCGGGCGGCCGTCGCCGTAGAAAGACTGAGCTTGCGAGATCAACAGCGGGTCGATGCTCTCGCCGGGGGCGGGGTAGCGCTTGCCCGCGGCGAAGCCGAGGAAGAAGGGATCGCCGCTGGCCGGCGACTCGATCACGTCGCCGGCGTCGTCGGCGCGCACTTGGGGTCCGATCGGCAGCGGGATCGAGTCATCCTGGCTGGCGATCGGTACGAGCGTGGATTCTCCCAGGATCGGAGCACCAACCGGCTCTTCCGCGAGCGGGTCGGCGGGCACGATCTTCGGTGTCGAGACCAGCGCGGCCGGCGCGGCTTGGGGGTCGACTGCCGCTGTGCGTTCTTGGGCGCTGACCAGGGAGGCCGAAACCAGCAGTGCGAAGCCGGCTTGCAGGATGGATAGGGGGATTTCGCGGGAACAGGAGTGCGTGATCTTCGGGGGGGGCATAGCAGGGTGGTGGTTGGGGCGGATGCAGGACTCGAGCGTGACTCGCGGGAACCCGCGACGGCACGGCAGGTGGCCGCCGCCGACCCGCAGGCCGTTCCATCCGGGAGCCCCGCACTCCGTTACATGCGGGGTTGGAATTCGGGTGGAATCCTCGCCCGCTACGCTGCCGCGCCGTCGGCAGCTCGTCTGCGGAAGACTCCACTGCGCAGGTGGACTCGTCGTCCGGCACACGGGTACCGCGGCCTTCGCGCTGCTCGCCAAGGGCTCGTTCGGGGGAGCCCCCCATTGCTTTGGCACTCGATTCAGCGAGCACGGGCGAGGCCCACGCGGCTCGAATTCAGAAGTCTGCCCCTCTGGCGGGGGATGAGACCCGTGATCCTCGCGCACACTTGTGTGAGTGCTGCCGGCGGTTCTCATGAACGCGCAGTTCAAAAAAAATTCGGGGCCGGCTACCACGAAGGCAGCCGGCCCCGAAAACGAATCAGGCGTGACCGTCAACGATCAGGTTGACAGGTCCACCCGGATCACGGCCCGACCGTGACTTCGATGCCGTCCGACAAGGTCGTGTTGTTGGGGGAGGCGAAACCTTGGTCTCGGCCCCAGCACTGAGCATTGTAGATGGTTCCCGCAATTTGCAGGAAGGCATCGGGCGAGCCGCCAAGGCCTCCGACCGCAAAGAGGTTCATGTCGATCGAGTACACGCCCGAGCAGTCATTCGGGGGCGCATTGCCGGCCGAGTTCAACGGCACGGAACGCCTGATCGGCGTGTTGATGCAGCGCAGACCGGCCTGGAACGGAACGGCGGCTTGTCCGCCGTTCGTGTAGAGCATGAGACCAGGCTTGTTGTTGATCACGTTGCTCGCGGTGATCGTGAATCCAGAGCCCGTCGTGGCGCTCGGGGAACCAGTGCTGCCAATCGTCGGCGTGCAGCCCAGCGAGTTGACCTTCGCCGTGCAGTACACCACCGGGCTGGCCTGGCAGTTGTAGCGGATGATCCCGTTCCACACGCGCGGTGAGAACGGCGTGCCGGTAAACGGAACGTTGAGCGCTGCGCCGAGCGTAAGGGAGAGATCCGCGTTGGAGTAGAACTGGTTCGCCCCGGTACCGTTGGTGTAGGAGTTCGCCGCTCCGTTGAGCACGATCGCGACTCCGGAGATTCCCGGCGGGACGAGGACGTCCGTGACGTCGACGATCGTCGTGAGGTTCAAACCTAGGACCGTGCCACTACCGGAGGTGATCAGGGTCCAGCCCGTGTTCGTCGTGTTTCCAACGTACGTGCCCGGCCGCGTGTACACATCCATCGTGAAGTTTGCATTCGTCGTGCCGCTGTTGATTCCGATCTCACCAATAGTGATCCCGGATGCGTTCAGCACGTTCATGTCGAAGAACACTTGACCTCCAACCGCGCCACCGTTGTTGCTCGCGAACAGAGTCTGCAGCGAGGAGCACGGGATCGGCGGAGGCGGGAAGGTGAAGGTCTGCATCGGCGTGAAGGCCCCCGGACCGGTACCGTTGACGCCACGCACGCGCCAGCTGTGCAAGCCCTGCCCGCCGGCGAACGAGAACGAGGTCGTGGCGACGTTTGTCGGGATTCCGTCGACTTCAACGTCGTACGAGGTTGCACAGCCTGCCGCGGTCCACGCCAGGTTCACCGGGCTAGGAATCGTGGCGGCGTTACCAGGGAATGTCAGCGTCGGCAAACCCGGCACGGGCAGGCCCACCGCGTTTCCCCAGCACAATTCCCAGTCCGTCAGGTTGCCGATGTCACCGCCGACCCAGTCGTACGCGCGCAGCGTCCAGGTCCCCGCAACGGCGGGAATCGCGTTCAGCGCCACATTGAAAATTCCGTTCGTCCCCGACGGCCAACTGCCGAAGAACTGATCGTACGCGCCTGGCGCCAGGACCAGCGCGCCCGCGCAGGCCGCGGGCAGGGACAGCCCGCCTGTGCACGGGCTGACGATCGAGTAGTTGCCGGCGTAGTCGCAGCTGAAATCGACCGGGCTCGCCGGACGATTGAAGATGTTGTATCTGTTGCCCGCCGGATCCTCGAGCACGAACTGGACGTCACCGATCCAGGTGTGCGTCATGCCGTTGAGCTTGACTTCCGTGATCACATTCGGAGCCCCGGGGCTCGTGCACACGGTGGTCGCGACCAGCGGGAATGTCGGAAGCACGGTCGGGTAAGTGCCATTCCCGGTACCCGAGCTGGGGAAGAGACCGCCGACGGCCGCGGTCTCGCAAAGTACTGTTTGCGCGCTCGACGGCAGCGCAAGTGAGACTGCGGCGAGTGTTGCGCCGACGAAGAGAGAGAAACGTGAACTGGAAACCATCTGATTAACTCCTGAGTGTTGAATGAGAATCTCAGCGCTCCTTGCCGAGGACGCCGTAAGGCTGTCGGCGCGGATGCGCAGAGCTACAATTCTCTAACCTTACCAGGAGAACGGCAGGTGGGAGGGCTTTTGCAGTTTGGCCCGTTGGAGGACTTTCCGACGGGCAACTCTTGGAGGACGCCGGACAGTGAAGTGGAGTGGTTCGCTGCCGTGCGGGCGGCAACCTGCCCGCGTCGATCTCCGGGCGTCCCATCAGTCACGCCCCGTGGGACTGCCCCGCATGATTGCGCCTGATTCGCGCTAACTGCTTTCCCAGACTAGACTTGTGAACGTCTACCCGCTGCCATGATGGAAACTCTTCCAGGTCGAGGTTGGGGGGCCGCTAGCACCCGTTCGGCACAATCATGCGGGGCAGTCTCGCTGAGTCCGCACCCGTGGGTCGGAAGAACGGCAAAGGCCGTCGCTCAGCGGGCGGCAAACACCTCGACCCGGCGGTTCGAGAGCACGAAAACCCGTGCGCCCTCGGCCCAGACGTTGCCACCCCGCGGAAGCGGACCGCCGAGCGGCAACGCGCAAAGCAGCGCCAGATCCGCGCCGCGGTCGAACATGTAGAGCGCGCGCTCGCTCGCGGCGAAGACGCGTTGGGGAGTGGCCAGCGCCCGGCCGCTGAAGCTCTCCTCGGGTCCAAGCTGCAATGCGTTGCGCCGCGAGCCAGAGCGAAGATCCCATTGGGCCAGAGCGTGGCGCGCTCCGTTGCGCGAGAGCACCAGCGCCTGGCCCCCGTCCGCGCTGATCAGGGCTTCGGCATCTCCCAGCGCTTCCGGCGCGGCGACCAGCGGCGTACCTCTCCGTCCAGGGCCGGACACATCCAGGAGATAGAGGTGCTCCGCGTCGGCGGGAGCCCAGGCGATCGTGTCGCCAGAATCGGAAAGCGAACTTCCCCAACCCGTCCAGCCGCGCAGCTTGCTTTCGTGGCGGCGATTGCGGACCGCGAAGCGCGCGCGCCCGTCGAGCGGGTCGATCAGCGCCGCGAACCCGAGCTGCGCGCTGGCGAAGATTCCTGCGCTGGACGCGAGCAGTGGTTCCGCCGGCATCGCGGCCACGCCGCGGCGCACGAATCGTCCGCTGTCCGGCACACGCTCGCCGCCCTTTCCAAGATAGGCGCGCCAGCGCAGCGCTCCGCTTTCGGCCGCGAGGGCACGCAGTTCGAGTTCGTGTTCGCGCGAGGACGAGCTGGAGCGGCGCACGAGCACGATCACCAGACCTTCGGTCCACAGCGGACCGGGCTGGAACTCGAACTCGTCTCCGGAAGCCGACGCGTCCGCAGCGTTCGTTGCTTCGGCCGCCGCGAGTGCCCAGCGCAGTGTCGGACCGTTGTCCGGGTCCACGCTGTCGATGCAGGCAAGAACATTGGAGCGGCCCTCGAGCGAACGACCGGCGACGACCACGGCGCTCGCGCCATTCGACGCCGGATCCAAGCGCCAGCCGGGAGCATTGCCCGGAGCCAGCGTGGGCTCGACTTCGAAGCCGGCGGGCCTGAGCCAGACTTCGTTTTCGAACGGGCCCGACAAACTCGCGTCGGCGCCACAGAGCAGCCAGACTGCGGAAGGTGTCTGCAGCAGCACGCGATCGCCGCCGAGAAACGCCAGCCCGGCTTGCGGGCCGGCTCCGAGCGGTCGCGGCTTCGGCGCAGGGCCGCGCACGCTCTCGAGCTCGCGGCCGGCCACGAATTCCAGACTGGAAGCGCTCTCGAAGCGGGCGCGCGCGGGCGCTTCCGGCTTGGGAGCCAAGGCTTCGCGAAGCGTGATCGCGCCAAGGACTTGCGCGTCGGCCGGTTCGAACGCCGCGGCGTGTCTGCGCGCGCGCGCGAGCCAACGCCGCGAGGCCCCCAGTTCGCCGCGCTCGAAGGCGATCTCCGCCAGCAGCAGCGCCGCTTTCGCCGCAGCCACTGTGGCGGGCAGCTCGCGTTCGAGGCGCGCGAGCGCTTCGAATGAAGCGCCGGCGCGCTCGAGTGCTTGCACGGCCAGAGGGTCGAATCTCTCGCGCCAACTCAGTTGTCCAGGCTGCGGCAGCGCGGCAAGGCGGCGGAAGACGGCCTCTTCGACGCCCTCCGTGAACCGATCGCCGGTCCCCTCGACCAGCGGCCACGGCGAAGGCTCGCCGGGTTTCACGACCGGCCGCGGATTCGCACTCGCGCCGTTCCTCGAGCGCACGAGCGCGTTGCGCCAGGCTTCGCAGACGGGTACCCAGAGTGTCGCGCGGGCAGCTTCGCCGCCGTCGCGCGAAACGAAGTCGCTCGCGAATAGAAAAGCCTGATCACCGCGCGCGAGTTCCGCTTCCGCGAGCGAATCGACCGGCAGATACGAATCGTTGTCGAGCGGGCCTTCGACTTGCGCGCCGAGCCTGTCCGGCGTCAGCGCCGCGAGGACGAGGGCGAGCGCGACCTGACCCGCGATTCGCCGCGTCGAAGTCATGCTCACTCGCGGTCGCGGGCGCTCAGCGTTCCTGGCCGGGCGCGCGCGGATCGACTTTTTGCTCGCGGCGTTCGCGCTCGAGAAGCACCGGATCCTGCTGAGCGTGCAGCAAGCGATCGAGGCGCGCGGATTCATCCAGCGCGCCCGCGTAACGTTTCACGAGCACTTCCGTGGCGTCGCCCAGGCGCCGTTCCTCGGCCAGGGCCGGACGCAGTCCGAGCACCGCGACTTGCCCGAAAACCGCCAGCGCTGCAATCACCGGCAGCCAGTACAGAAAGATCGCGCGCGCGGAAATTTCGCTGTGCGCCGTGCTGGTCGATGATTGGATTTCGCTTTGCATGGCATCCCTCCGCTAGCGCAAGCGCGCCGCTCCGTACGCCGCTGCGTGGCCAAGCTCCTCTTCGATACGCAACAAGCGGTTGTACTTCGCCACGCGGTCCGACCGGCACGGCGCGCCGGTCTTGATCTGTCCGGCGTTGGTCGCCACGGCGAGATCCGCGATGGTCGTGTCTTCGGTTTCGCCGGAGCGATGCGAAAGCACGCAGCGCATGCCGCTCCTGTGCGCGAGTGCGATCGTGTCGAGTGTTTCGGTCAACGTGCCGATCTGATTCACCTTGACGAGCACGGCGTTGGCACAGCCCTTGTCGATGCCCATCTGCACGCGCGCGGCATTGGTCACGAAAAGATCGTCGCCGACCAGTTGGACTTTTCCGCCTAAGCGCTGGGTCAAGAGCTTCCAGCCGTCCCAGTCGTCCTGATCGAGCCCGTCCTCGATCGAGAAGATCGGGTACTTGTCGCACCAGCCGGCGTAGAACTCGACCATCTCGGCCGAGCTGCGCGCTTTGCCGTCGACCAGGTACTTGCCGTCCTTCAGGAATTCCGCCGAGGCCGCGTCGATCGCGAGGCGAATGTCTTTCCCTGGCACGAGCCCGACCGAGTTCACCGCGGACAGGATCAGTTCGATCGCTTCTTCGTTCGAGCGCAGGTTCGGCGCGAAACCGCCTTCGTCGCCCACGTTCGTGTTGTAGCCCTTCGACTTGCAGACCTTTTTCAGCGCGTGGAACACCTCAGTGCCCATGCGCAGGCCTTCGGCGAAGTTCGCGGCGCCGAAAGGCATCACCATGAACTCCTGGATGTCGACGTTGTTGTCGGCGTGCGCGCCGCCGTTGACGATGTTCATCATCGGCACCGGCAGCACGTTGGCGATCGTGCCGCCGATGTAGCGATAGAACGGCAACTGGCACTCTTCGGCGGCGGCCTTCGCCACGGCCAGCGAAACTCCGAGCAGCGCATTGGCGCCCAGGCGTTTCTTGTTCGGCGTGCCGTCGAGTTCGATCATGCGCAGATCGAGCGCGGCTTGCTCCAGCGCCTCCATGCCCAGCAAGCTGTCGCGCAGCTCCCGGTTGACGCTTTGCACGGCGCGCTGCACGCCCTTGCCGCCGTAGCGCTCGCCGCCGTCGCGCAACTCGTGCGCTTCGTGAATGCCGGTGCTCGCTCCCGAGGGCACGGCTGCCCGCCCGCGAGCGCCGCTCTCGAGTTCGACGTCGACCTCGACGGTCGGGTTGCCCCGCGAGTCGAGGATCTCGCGCGCTTGGATTTTCAGGATGTCGCTCATGTGACCGGAGCATAGCTACCGGTCCAGCTGAAAACAGCAAGCGGGGGACGGCGCTCGAGGGGCAGGCTGGGTGTCCCAGCGGGTCGCCGGGCAGGCCGCGATTGCCAGCCAGGGTCCCGCTCGCCAAGATGGCCGGCCCGCGCTCGCCCGGCGGGGCCTGAACTCTACCGATGCGCGAAGTCATCGCCTTGCCCAACCTGCTGACGCTGGCCAACGCGTTTTGCGGCTTGCTCGCGCTCTCCAAGGGCATCGACGCGCTGGCGCTCGACCCCTCGTCGGCGCTCTTCTACACGAAGATGGAAGCCGCGGCCTGGTTGATCTTCCTGGGCATGGTCTTCGACATGCTCGACGGCAAGGTCGCGCGTTGGACCGGCGGTTCGAGTGCGTTCGGCGCCCAACTCGATTCGTTCGCGGACGCCTTGACCTTCGGCTGCGCGCCGGCGTTGCTGGCCAAGATGTTGATCGAGCACGAGGGCCCGCTGCTGGGCTACCACGGCAACCCGCGCATTCACTTCCTGTGCGCCGCGGCGTTCAGCCTGATGGCGATATTGCGTTTGGTGCGCTTCAACCTGGAGAACGAGCCCGACGAAGATGCCCATCAATCGTTCAAGGGCCTGCCCTCGCCCGCGGCGGCGGGCGCGGTCGCCTCGGCGATCCTGCTCTTCCTGGTGGCGCGCAAGCCCGAGTTGGAGATGGACAGCGGCACGCCGACGCCGGTGGGCCACTTCCTGCGCATGGCAGGGGGACTCGACTTCAGTCTGCCTTGGTGGTTCCTCCCCGCGCTCGCCGGACTACTGCCCCTGCTGGGGTTCCTGATGGTCAGCCGCGTCCGCTACACGCACATGGCCAGTGCCCTGACCCGCCGCGGACCATTTCTCGCGTTGGTCTCGCTGGTCTTCAGCGCCTTTCTGGTCTGGCTCGCCCCGATTCCGATCCTGTTCATCGTGTTCAACGGCTTCGTCCTCTTCGGCCTGCTGCGCGCGCTCGTCGTGCGCCGCAAACCGCGTGCGACTTGAGCTCTCGCGTCGCTAGCACCCGGGCCCTGGTCGCACTCGGTTCCAACCTCGGC
>JANMRV010000277.1:0-1184 GCA_031388685.1 Planctomycetota bacterium | reverse complement strand
GAATGGACTCTCGCAGTGCCTGAGCGGCCCGGAGTCCGTGCACCACGCTCCTTGAATCGGCATGCAGCGTTACCTGCAGCGCGCTGAGGTCGCGACTACGGACGATCTCCTCCTGCGCCATGAGCCGCGTCCGCCATCCATCGCTCGCCAACCGCTGCGCAAGCGTCGCGTCCTTCCCGACACGCGCCTCGACTCCGCCCGGCGCGTGACCGTCGTCATCGCTCTTGCGCACGCGCCACAGCCGGCCCGTCTCTTCCTTCGAGACCCAGCCGCCAAAGCCCCAATCGCTCACATACAGGAAGCGACCGTCCGGCGACTCGCAGACATCCGTCGGGTGAAAATTGACGACCTTGCCCGGCTGCAGAAATTCTTCCATCGCCGCGACCTTGAACGTCCCGCCATCGCGCTCGAGCTGGAAGCGACGCAACGTCTGATCGCCCCACTCGCAGAAGAACAGACTGCCTTCGTAAGGCGCCGGCCAACCGCCTTCGCGTTTGACCAGTCCACCCGTCGGCGAACCGCCTCCGTACTCCGCCATCGGCGCGAGAAAACGATTCGGCCGATCGTGGTAGTCCCACGGATATCCGTAATAACCGCCGGGCACGACATGCGTCAGGCGCGTCCACCAGCCAAGACCGTCGTCGGTATTGTCGTACGTGAACATCTCGCCGTTCGCGTCCATCGCGACGTCGAGAATGTTGCGCAAGCCGCACGCGACGACTTCGAGCTTCGAGCCGTCGGGCCGCAAGCGCACGACTCCCCCGCCGCGCAGCGAGATCGCCGAACCATCCGTACCGTGCGCGAGGGGAATGCCCTTGTCGCCACAAGCGACATACAGATATCCATCCATCCCGTAGCGCAGACCGGAGATGATGTGGTCGTTGAAACCGCCAGGATGTCCGGGCGCAACCGGCCCGAGATCGGTCAACAACTCCTTGCGCTCCTCCGCGACGCCGTCGCCGTCGAGATCGCGCAGCACCGTCAGGTGCGGCATGTTCATGACGTAGATCGCGCCGTCGATTTCCTCGAGGCCGAAGCTCGCGTACAACTTTTCCGCGAAGAGCGTGCGTGTGAAACTTCATCCTCTTTCCACCGATACAGCCACAGACGATCGAGCGGTTGATCCGCCGGTCCGGGCATGTCCATCGGATCCTCGGCGACGAGCAGCGATCCATCCGCGCGAC
>JANMRV010000230.1:0-5714 GCA_031388685.1 Planctomycetota bacterium | reverse complement strand
AATTCCAATTGCCGCGCATGGCGAAAGAGCTCGACGCTGCTCGAGTGGAGGCGACCTTCGAACTCGACCGCGTCAAGCTGCAGGCCAAGGCGAAGATCGTCGACTTCGAGGCCGACCTCAGCACCAACGAGGCCAAGCTCGGTTTGGAGCGCGAGAAGCTCGCCAAGGTCGAGAGTCAGATCGAGAAGGCGCGCCTGCGCGCGCCGCGCGCCGGCCTGATCGTTTACGCCCAGCTCGACAGCGATGAACCGCCGATCCAGGAGGGCACGGAGGTTCGCGAACGCCAGGTGATCCTCTCGATCCCAAGCGCCAGCGGGATGAAGGCGGCGGCGAAGCTGCACGAGTCCGTGCTCGAGCAAGTCACGCTCGGCCTGCCGTGCGAAATCAGCGTCGATGCGCTGCCCGGAAAACAGTTCACCGGCAAGGTGGCCTTCGTTGCGTTGTTGCCCGACCAGAACATGCGCTGGTCCAATCCAAACGCGCGCCTGTACCGCACCGACATCGCCATCGACGCGTCGAGTGAGGACATGCGGCCCGGCATGTCGTGTGCGATCAAGATCAAGCTCGCCGAGTTGGCCGACGTGTTGTACGTCCCGGTGCAGGCCGTGTTCCGCGAGCCACGCGGCACCGTGAGCTACGTGTCCGGGGCCAAGGGCATCGAGGTCCGCGCGGTGAAGGTCGGCCGCTACAACATCGAAAACGTGCAGATCGTCGAGGGCCTGGGCGAAGGCGAGACGGTCTTGCTCAGTCGCCCGACGGGCTACGACGAGTCGGGCAAAACCGTGAAGGACGAGAATCCGGAGGCGGCGGCGGACGTGCCAGTTGTGCGAGACCCGGCCAAGGCCAATTGACGGCGTGCCCGGTCGGGTGCCAGGCACCCTCCCAAACTGTCGCGTCCAAGCGACGGCGCTGTGAGGGGCCCGGCCACGTCGAGGGCCACGGGCAATGGCGCTTGAAACGAACGGGTGGCAACAATTCAGGATGGTGCAGGGCCCCCGGGCCGATTTTCGTTCGTCCGCCGTGCGGGCGCCGCTTTCGAATCGGAGGCGGGCACGTGCCTGCTCGCTACACTCCGCCCTGAAAGCGACGCGAATGCCGACCAACTCGAACGAGCCGACCTATGACGCGCAGGCCGCGCTGGGGGAGGCGTTGCGCATCTATCTCGAGCATCGCGCACATGGATCGAGCGAGAGCGATTTGCGCCTGCTGGCGCGCCATCCACAGTTGCGCGAGTTGCTCGAACCGTTGCTTGCGCAGGACGTACCCACGACAGGCGACCTGGGCCCGGGCTCGACGCTCGGCGACTTCCGGCTGATCGAAGTGATCGGGCGCGGCGGCATGGGCGAAGTCTGGGAGGCCGAGCAGTTGTCTCTGCAACGGCGCGTAGCGCTGAAACTCCTGCGCGCGCAATTTTTCTCCTCGCCCTATGCGATAGAACGATTCCGGCGCGAGGCGCTGGCCGGCGCGCGTCTGAAGCATCCTGGCATCGTCGCGGTCTACAGCGTGGGCGAACAGGATGGCGTGCATTTCATCGCGCAGGAGCTCGTCGAGAGCAGGCGCACGCTGTCGAACGTAATTCGTGACACGCGCGAGTTGCCGGCAATTCCGTCGACGTACTGGCGCGAAACGGCCGCGTGTTTCGCCAAGATCGCCGAAGCCATGCAGCTCGCGCACGAGTCCGGCGTCATTCACCGCGACATCAAGCCGACCAACATCCTGCTCGCCTCGGACGGGACCCCGAAGATCGCCGACTTCGGGCTGGCGCTGCTGACGGGCGAGCTGGAACTCTCGCGCACGGGCGACATGAGCGGCTCACCCTTCTACATGAGTCCCGAACAGGCCGCCGCCAAGCGCACCGCGATCAACGAGCGCAGCGACGTGTTTTCCCTCGGTGCGACGTTGTTCGAGGCGCTGACGTTGCAACGTCCATTCGATGGCGACACGCTCGCACAAGTCTTGACGAAGATCATGTTCGACGACCCGCGCGATCCGCGCGCGATCCGCTCCATGTGCCCGCGCGAACTTGGCGTCATCTGCATGAAGATGCTGGAGAAGTCGCAGAACAGCCGCTACGCAAGCATGCGCGAGGTGGCCCTCGAACTCGGACGCTTTCTGAACAACGAGCCGATTCTTGCGCGGCCTCCCGGCATTTTCGACCGGACGTTCAAGTGGTCGCGGCGACATCCGGCGCTCGCGGCTTCGAGTGCAATCGTGTGCGTCTCGCTGTGCGTGGTCAGCGCACTGTTGATGGAGACCAGCAGCGCGCACGCGGCGGCGCTGAAATCCGCCGCCGCCGCCACGGCTTCGGCGATCAAGGAGAGCGAAGCGGCGGCCAGCGCCCGGCTCGAATTGCGCACCTCGACACGCGTGGTCGACTTCCTGGTCGACGCCTTCGTCGAAGTCAGCCCGAACCGGACCCTGGGGCGCGAACTTTCCGCCCGCGAAGTGCTCGATCGCGGCGTGAAGAACATCCGCTCGGGTTTGACCGATCCGAAGGAAGCGGCATTGCGAGCCCGGCTGCTCGACAGTCTGGGCATGGTCTACTCGCGGCTGGGCCTGCGAAAGGAGGCCGAGGACCTGCTACTCGAAGCGCGCAAGCTCGGCGCCGACGTGTTCGCCAAGGACGACCCGCAGGCCCTCGACATTGCGGCGGAATTGGCCGTTCTATGGGCGGACAACGGCAGGAACGAAGCGGCCGCGGATCTGATGAAGGAAGTGCACGCCGCGCACGTTGCGCGCGAGGGCGCTGGCTCGCGAGCTGCATTGCGCGCCGAGGGCAATCTCGGCTCCATGCTGTCCAAGGCCTACGACCTGGATGGCGCCGAGAAACACCTTCGCCACGCCGTCGATGGATTGAAGGCGCTGGGCGAATGGCGTGCTCCGGGTCTGTACACGCTCTCGGAAGTCTTGCGCGCGCAGGGCAACGAAACGGAATCGATGGCCCTGTTGCACGAGGCCCTGGATCTGAACATGACCTTCCTCGGGCCTGACAATCCCGACACGCTTGGCACGCTCGAAGGCCTGGCGCGGCATGAGGCTCTTTCCGGACACCTCGATGAGGCGCGCCGGCTCTTCCGCCGGATCGCGGATTCCAAGACCTGCGTCCTGGGTCCGAAACATCCGGCCGCGATCTGGGCCCAGGCGACGGCCGTCTACTTCGAATCCATGGCGGGGTCGGAGAACTCGCTGCAGGAACTGCGCGACCTTCACGCGCTCAGCGTGGCGGAACTCGGGCCGCTGGATCCGACGACCACTCGGGTGACGAGCTATCTTTCCGACTTGCTGCAACGGGTGGGTCGGGATGAAGAAGCCGAAGTGGCTCTGGTCGCTGCACTGACGAGCCTCGCGGGCTTGCCGGGTTCCTCACCGGCCGAGCGCGGTGTCGTGCTGATAAGCCTGGCCAACGTCGAGTGGCACCTCGCCCGTCCGGAACTGGCCGTGGCGCTGCTCGACGAAGTCATCAGCTCGCCGATCACCCTGGTCGGATCGGCCACGCGGATTGCCGACGCCGCGATGACGAAGTCGATCGAGATGCGCGAGATCATGGGGGACTTCGAGCCCGCGCTCGCGCTGGCGAAGGCGCGTCTGGAGGGCCTGGGCGCCGCGCACCCCGAGCGCGCGAATGCCCTGGAGACCGTCCAGCGGCTCGAGCAGGCGATCGCGGATCAGTGATCCCATGGGCGAGAACATCCCCGAGACGACTCAGTTGCTGCAGCGCTGGAATGGCGGCGACGAAAAGGCGCTCGCGCAGCTCTTGGAACTGCACCTGCCCTGGATCCAGGCCCACGTCAGCAAGCGCCTTGGGGGCGTGGTGCGCGCGAAGGAAGAAAGCACCGACGTCGTGCAGGACGCGCTGGTCGAGTTCCTGCGTTACGGCCCGCGCTTCAACGTCTCCAACGAAGCGCAGCTGCGCTTCCTGCTGGGCCGCATCGCCGAAAACGTATTGCGCGACCGCCACGATTTCTTCACGCGTCGTCGCCGACAGGCCTCGCGCGAACGTCAGTTGCCCGAGGAAACGGTCCTTGAACTCGATGCGGGCTCGCGCGATTCACAGCGGCCCGACAAGGCGCTGGAGAAGAAGCAGTGGCAAGCCTGGGTGCGGCTCGCGCTCGAGTTGATGGAGCCCGAGGACCGCGAGCTGATCGTGCTGCGTCAATGGGACGAACTCGAGTTCGCACAGATCGCCGAAAAAACCGGCACGACCGCCGACGCCGCGCGCATGCGCTTCCAACGCGCGCTGCCCAAACTCGCCGCGAAGATCCAGCAGTTGCAGCGCGGCGAGTTCGGGGAAATGACGCCGTCGAACGAGCAGACTCAGTAGTTCTTCGAGAACAGGACGCGTTGTGCGCTCGGACGTCCGGTCTTGACGCACACGCCTGCTTGCGGAGCGGGGCCTTCGCCGGCCAGCGGGATGCAGCGGATCGTCGCCTTGGTCGCGGCCTTGATCTCGGCTTCGGTTTCGCCCGTGCCGTCCCAGTGCGCCCAGACGAACTTCGAGTTGTTCTCGCCGGCGAACACGTCCGTGAAGTCCTTCCAGGTGTCGATCGAGACCGTGTTCGCCGCGCGCAGATCGAGCGCGCGTTGGAACAGGAACTTCTGGAATTCGTCGAGCAAACGGCCGATTTCGGCGCCCAGGCCGTCGAGCTTCAAGGTCAGCTTCTGGGCCTTGCCGTTCGCCTCGATCGGGGAAATGCGCATCTTCGCCATGACCACGTTCTGGTCGATGTCGCGCGGGCCGATCTCGAGCCGGATCGGCACGCCCTTGCGCTCCCACTCGTAGTACTTGGCACCCGGCTTCAGCGCTTCGCGGTCGTCGACCTTCACGCTCAGGCCATCGTCGCGCAAATCGGCCGCGACCTTGTTCGCCACGGTCATCACGCGCACTTTTTCTTCGTCGGTCTTGTAGATCGGCACGATCGCGACGTGGATCGGCGCGAGCTTCGGCGGCAGCACGAGTCCGCCGTCGTCGGAATGCGTCATGATCAAGGCGCCGATCAGACGTGTCGAGACGCCCCACGAAGTCTGCCAGACATGCTCGCGCACACCGGCCTGGCTCTGGAACGTGATGTCGAAGGCTTTGCCGAAATTCTGGCCGAGATCGTGGCTGGTTCCGGCTTGCAACGCGCGGCCGTCCTGCATCATCGCTTCGATGCAGAACGTCTCCAGCGCGCCGGCGAAACGCTCACTCTGCGTCTTTACGCCGCGGATCACCGGCATGGCCATGACTTCCTGTGCGAAGTCGCGATACACGTCGAGCATGCGCAGCACTTCCTCGCGCGCTTCCGCGTGGGTCGCGTGCGCCGTGTGGCCTTCCTGCCAGAGGAACTCGCTCGTGCGCAGGAACATGCGCGTGCGCAATTCCCAGCGCATGATGTTGGCCCATTGATTGATGAGCAGCGGCAGATCGCGGTACGAGTCGATCCATTTCGCGAAGAAGTGACCGATGATCGTTTCCGACGTGGGCCGGATCACGTACGGCTCTTCGAGTTCGTTCTTGACCACCAGCTTGCCGTCGACCGCGCGCAGGCCGGTGTGCGTGACCACGCCGACTTCCATTGCGAAGCCCTCGACGTGCTGCGCTTCCTTGGCGAGGAACGAGAGCGGGATCAAGAGCGGAAAATACGCGTTCTGGTGTCCGGTCGCCTTGAAGCGCCGATCGAGGTCCGCCTGCATCTTCTCCCAGACCGCGTAGCCGTGCGGGCGGATGACCATGC
>JANMRV010000211.1:0-4217 GCA_031388685.1 Planctomycetota bacterium | reverse complement strand
CGTCAAGCCGAGTTGCAGATCGCGCAGAAAGATGTCTGACTGGGCATTGACATCGCCGGGTACCAGATGACGTACGGCTGGTCAGCCTGCTGGGGTGGCTCCGGCGCCTTCCGACCAGCGCTTGCGAAGGTAGATGAAATTGATGATCCAGACCGCGGGGTTGAAGCTGAGAATCGTCAGCGCGATCCAGGCCCAGTGCTGACGACGGGCAAAGCACACGGCGAGAATTCCGTAGAGAAAACCGCAGACGATCGCGGCGATGACGCCGGAATCGAGCATGCTGCCGAGAAGGATGCCGGCGATGAGCGACTGAACAGCGAAGTAGTAACCCCATCTGAAGGGCCGCTTGCCCGGATGGCCGCGCTGGAAACGACGATTGAGTGCGAATGCGGCGGCGATCGGCGCTCCGAGGGCGATGACGAGGAACGCAAGGACCGTGAGTTCGGGAGCAATCGAGCTCGGGCTGCTCGCAGGCAGACCGCCGCCACCCGCCGACCCTTCGGCCTCGGGTTCAAAAGTGATGACCACCTTTCCTCGCGCATGACCTGCTTCCAGATACCGGATGGCCTCGGGGACTTCGCTCAGCTTGTAACGCCTGTCGATGACCGACGTCAGCTTTCCGGACTGCATGAGTTCGCTCAGCGTGGTCAGGTCTGCCTGATTCACGTCGGCCAAGATCCCGACGATCTCTTGGTCGACGAACCAGGAATAGACGACCGAATCGAGAATGCCGATCAGAGGTCCGAGCCATAGCCCGACGTCCGCGCTCCCGACCATCACGAGCGTCCCCTGCGCCGTCAATGCGCCGCAGCACTGCGAAAGTGAATGATTCCCGACCATGTCGAGGATCAAGTCATAGCGCTGACCATTCGTCGTGAAATCCTCTCGCGTGTAATCGATGACCTTGTCCGCGCCGATCGATCGCACCAGTTCCACATTCCTTGTACTGCAGACACCGGTCACTTCCGCGCCGAAGGATTTGGCGATCTGCACGGCGAACGTGCCTACGCCGCCCGATGCGCCGTTGATCAGGACTCTCTGTCCGGCCTTGATGTGCCCCTTGTCGCGCAGACCTTGCAAGGCCGTGACCGCTGCGACCGGCACGGCGGCCGCTTCCTCGAAGGAGACCAGGGCCGGTTTCATGACCAGCGCTGCTTCAGGCACGCAGACATACTCGGCAAAAGCGCCGAGGCGCTCTCCGAAGACCTCATCGCCAGGCTTGAACTGTGTGACGTTCTTGCCGACCGCTTCGACCTGGCCGGCAAGGTCAGCTCCCAGACGAGTGAACTTCGGCCTCAAGGGTCCCGGCTTGACCAGGCGAACGATGTAGGGCGTGCCGCGCATGAAGTGCCAGTCCAGCGGATTGACGGAAGCCGCGCGGACCTTGACCAAAACCTGATCGTCGCCGGGAACGGGCTTGTCGACTTCTTCGAGCCGCAGGACGTCGGGCGAACCATAGTCGCGATAGACGATGGCTCTCATGCGATTGGCCCCGCTCGGACCCGGTGCCTGGGCCTGGGCTGAACTCGAGGACAGGACTGCAGCCGCGAGGATCGCCGCGATCACGAATTTCGAATGCGTTTTCATGCCAACGAAACGTACCGAGTCGGGTTCCCATTCACCCTACCTATTCGCCGTGTAAGCTTGCCCATTCGCGCGTTGACGGCGAATACCTGGGGTGGATGGGTACCTGACTCGATACAAATCAACTCGATGCAACACTTCATTCGAATTCCTCGCTTCGCGCTGCGCGCGCTCTTTGCAATCTCGCTCATCGCGCCGATGGGGCCTGCCCAGGTCCACTACGACAGCAGCGGACGTCCGTGGAACCAGCGCGCGTCCGGCGGTCCCGACGCCGAAGTGCCGGGCTGGTACTACAACCTTGGGCTGAGCGGCCTGCGCGTCGAACTCGTCGAGTCGGCGCCGACGCACTTGGTCGTGCGCTATGTCTTTGAAGGCACGCCCGCCCACGGGCGCGTGAAAGTCGGCGATCACATTGTCGGCGCGGGAGGCCGGCGCTTCGAAACGCCACACCGAAATGGTTACGGCATGGACGTCTTCGGGCCGACGGGGCCGCTGCTCGACTATGCGAATTCGCTCGAGGCGTGCCAGGGCGAAGCGGGGGACGGCCGACTGGTGCTCGAGTTGCAGCGCGCCGACAAGCCGATCAAGGTTTCGCTCGAGATCGGCAAGAGTTACGGGGCGTTCTCGAAGAGCTTTCCCGCCAACTGCAAGAAGAGCGAACGCACTCGCGGCGAGCTGCTCGCGTTCCTGCTCAAGGCGCAGCGCGATGACGGATCTTTCGGCGATCCCGTGCTCGATACTTTTGCGCCGCTTGCGCTGATCTCGAGCGGATCGCGCGAGCACATGGCCGCCGCGGAACGCAACGTCCGGTTCCACGCGCGCACGACAAAAGCGATCGACAAGGACG
This sequence comes from Planctomycetota bacterium, assembly GCA_031388685.1. Taxonomy (GTDB): domain Bacteria; phylum Planctomycetota; class UBA1135; order UBA1135; genus JADJQU01. Next base: position 1,786 of record JANMRV010000211.1, on the reverse strand, counting down.
ACCTGATCAACTGGCGCTATATGACCGCCGCGATCGTGATGAGCGAATTCCAGCTGGCTACCGGCGAGAGCTGGGTGCTCAAGGAGTTGCAGGAAGTGCGCGATTTTTTGCTTTCATCGCAGTACATGTCGCTCGATCAGGTGAATCCAGCAGCCAAAAAGTCGCACCCGCACAGCTATCCGAAGGACGCGCGCCAACAACATGGGGGTTGGGGACACAGCCCGGGCTTCGAAGGCTATGGCCCGATCGCGATGCTGACTGGCCAAGGCGCGCTCGCGCTTTCGATGATGAAGCACTGTGGAGTCGAGATTGAACGCGCGCGCCTCGACGCGGCGCTGGCGTTCCTCGAGCGCGGCGCTGGCACGAACGGGTACGTGTGGTACGGCGACGAAGTGGCGGGCGACTCGGACTGGGCTGACATGGGCCGCACGGGCGCGGCCGGCATCGCGCTCCAACTCAACCCGTGGCCCGACGCGACGACTCGCGCGCGCGCTCTCAAGCATGCGCTCGTCATCGGCGAGCATCCCGAGAGCTTTCCCGACACACACGGCTCGCCGATCATGGGCATGGGTTATGCGGCGATGGCGGCCAACGTCGATGCAGCGAGCTTCCGGCGCCTGATGGACGCAAATCGCTGGTGGTTCACGCTCGCGCAGTGCGCGGACGGGAGCTTCTACTACCAACCCAACCGCGACAACGCGGGTTACGGTGAGGATTCGCGCTTGCTGGCGAGCGCCGTGACGGCCTTTGTGCTCTCGATTCCCAAGCACAATTTGCTCGTCACCGGCCGCGCGCTGGCGCGCTAGTACGGTGCTCAGAATCTGGGCAATTCATCCGTAGTGGCGGCGACTGCAGACGAATTCAACTGACTCAGGACACGGGACAGTGCCTTGGCAGCGATGGCGGCCTGGGGACGATTCGGACGCGACGACGGGCCTGAGCCTCGCGCAGAGCGCCGCAAAGGGCGATTTCGGCGGCGAGCTCGTCTTCTCGCGGGCGAATCCGCGCTGAAGGCGACTTCTCTGCATCCAGCCGCGCAGCTCTTGCGAATCCGACGGCATGAACAAGTTGAACATGCCCGTCGTGCTCTGGCTGGCCGCAGCCTTCCTCTCTTTCAGCGCGTCCGTAGCTTGCTGGTTCTTCGTCGACAAACCGACGGGGCTCTACATCGGTTTGTGGGTGCCCTCGATTTTGGCCTTGGGCTGCCTGCTGAGCTTGCAGCCGCAGCGCAGGCTCGCTGAGCAACGGGTGCGGGTCGGGTCGCATGTGAGTCTGCAGAACGAGGCGCGCTAACACGGTCAAGATGCCATGACAAATCTAGATATCGGGGTCTTCCTGTTTGGAGTGCTGGTCTCCGGCCTAGTAGGAGCGGGGTTCTTGTTGATGGTCTACGGCCGCGCCTTCAGCGAGCAATCGATGCGCGAGAATTCCGCGGTCAATGACGGAATTCCCCGCTTGGCGAAGTCCCTGGCTGACGCGCCGGGGTCTACGAATGCCTAGTCCGGCATTCGACACTTCGACGCCGTAGTTACACTTCAGCGCCTTGTCCGATCCGACCGCAATTACGCTGTTCCTGACCGGCGCAACGGGGTATATCGGCGGTCGCCTTGCGCCGAGGTTGCTCGAGCGCGGCTATCGACTGCGTTGTCTTTCCCGCAGCAGCGCGAAGTTGCTCGCTCGTCCGTGGGCAAGCGACCCGCGGGTCGAGATCGTCGAAGGCGATGCTGGAGACGAACTTCAATTGGCGAGGGCCATGCAAGGCTGCGGCGCGGCGTACTACCTCGTG
>JANMRV010000209.1:0-4241 GCA_031388685.1 Planctomycetota bacterium | reverse complement strand
GTCACCGTTTGCGGCGCCGGCGGACTTTCGTCCGCCGTCGGCGAGATGGGCGCTGACTGCGGCGCGCACGTGCACCTCGAGCGCGTGCCGCTCAAGTATCCCGGGCTCTCGCCCGCGGAAGTCTGGATCAGCGAAGCCCAGGAGCGCATGGTGCTCGCCGTCCCGGCCAAGAACGTCGCGCGCGTGCTCGAGTTGTGCGCCGCGGAAGACGTCGACGCGACGGTGATCGGCGACTTCACGGACACCAAGCGCCTGGTGCTCGAACATCGCGGCACGAAAGTTGGCGAGCTCGACATGCACTTCCTGCACGAAGGCACGCCGCGTCCGTTGCGCAAGGCCGTCTGGAAACCGGTCGTGAACGCCGATCCGGGTTGCCCGCCCTGCGCGGACCACACGCGCACGCTGCTGGACTTGCTCGCGCGGCCGAACATCGTCAGCAAGCAGTGGATCGTGCGCCAATACGACCACGAAGTGCAGGGCCGCTCGGTATTGAAGGCGCTCGTCGGCGTCCACGACGACGGCCCGGGTGACGCGGCGGTGCTGCAACCGTTGGAACATTCGCGGCGCGGCCTGGCGATCGGCTGCGGCGCGAATCCTGATCAGGGCGCGCTCGATCCGTGGGCGATGGCTTCCGCGTCCATCGACGAAGCTCTGCGCAACGTCGTCGCGGTGGGCGGCGATCCAGAGCGCACGGCGATCCTCGACAACTTTTCCTGGGGCAATTGCCAACGGCCCGAGAACCTCGGTGCGCTCGTCGAAGCTTCGCGCGCCTGCTACGCGACGGCCAAGGCCTTCGGCACACCGTTCATCTCCGGCAAGGACAGCCTGAACAACGAGTACCGCGTCGGCGACGAGACGATCGTCATTCCGCCGACCCTGTTCGTCACCGCGGTCGCGATCGTGCCCGACATTTCGCGCGCGGTGAGCATGGATCTCAAGGAGGCCGGCAACGCGCTTTACCAGGTCGGCATGACCCACGCCGAACTGGGCGCGGCGCAATACACGGCGATGTGCGGACTGCGCGGCGGGCGTTCGCCGCGGCCCGACCTTGCGCTCGCGCCCGCGCGCCTGGCCGCCTTGCATCGCGCCTTGCAGGCCGGCTTGGCGCGCGCTTGTCACGATCTCTCCGAAGGCGGGCTCGCGGTGGCCATCGCGGAAATGGCCTTCGCCGGCGGACTCGGGGCGACGGTCGACCTCTCGCGTGTACTTTGCGCGAATCTGGCTGTGGGTTACGACTCGACCTCGACGCGCCTGTACTCGGAATCGTGCACGCGTTTCGTGGTCGAGGTCCGGCCGGAGCACGCCGCCGCCTTCGAGAAGATTCTCGCGGGCCACGACTGCGCTCGCATCGGCACCGTCAGCGGCCAGCCGCGCCTGGAAGTGCGCGCCTCGCCGAACAACGTGGTGATCGACGTCGAGATCGAGCGACTGCGCGCCGCCCACAACGGAGGCTTCCAGGGATGAAGACCGCGCCGCTAGGCATCGTCGTTCGCACCGCGGGCACCAATTGCGATCGCGAAACCGCCATGGCGCTCGAGCGCTCCGGCGCGCGCGTCGAACTCTTGCACCTGCATCGCTTGATCGAAGAGCCCGCGCGGCTCGAGGCGGCGGCGCTCGTGATCTTCCCCGGTGGATTCAGTTACGGCGACGACATCGCTGCGGGCCGCGTGCTCGGCTTCGAAGTTCGCCAACATCTGGCCCTGCCGCTGGCCGAATTCGTCGCGCGCGGCGGCTTCGTGCTCGGCGTATGCAACGGCTTCCAGGTGCTCGTCGATACGGGCTTGCTCGAGGGTCCTGCAGCTTCCGGCGAGCGCACGCTTGCGCTTTCGAACAACCTGCGCGGCCGCTTCGAATGTCGTTGGGTGCACCTGATCAACGAAGACTCACGCTGCAGCTGGCTGCCGGCCGGCCGCGTGTGGCCGGTGCCGATCGCCCACGGCGAAGGCCGTCTCGCCGTGCGCGACTCGGCCGTGCTCCAGAGACTCGCAGCCGAGCGCCGCATCGTCTTTCGCTACGTACGCGCCGACGGTTCGCGGGCGGACGACTTCGCGACTTGTCCGAACGGCTCGCTCGATCAGATCGCCGGCCTGTGCGACATGAGCGGCCGCGTGATCGGTCTGATGCCGCACCCCGAACGCAACATTACACCCTGGCACCATCCGCAGTGGACCCGCCTTGCGGGCACGCGCAGCGAAGGTGAGGGGCTTGACTTCTACCGCCGAATGGTCGTGGCCGCCTCGCAGTCGGCGACCACACGTTCCGCGCGGGTTCCGACCAACTCCTAGAAACGAAGGACTTTTCCTATGCGCACTGCAATATTCGCCGCACTTCTCGCTCTGCCTCTGTTCGCCGGTTGCGCCGCCGCCGTGGCGGGTGGAGCCGTCGGAGGTGTCCTGATCAGCCAAGATGTCATCGGCAGCAGCATCTACGAGACACGCATCAACCTCGACATCAGCAAGGTCTGGCCCACGGTCAAGACCACGCTGTCTGACACTTCGATGGACACGATCGAAATCGACGAGGCTGTGCGCATGGCCAAGGCCAAGATCGAGGGCGCCTCGGTGACCGTCACTTGCGAAGCCTACGACCTCGACAAGACCGTGATGCGCACGCGCGCCGCCAAGTACGCCGGAACGATCAACGACGCCGAGATGGCGCGTATGATCCAGGAGCGCATCATGCTGCGCCTCGAAAAGCTGAAGTAGTCCTCGGGGCGCAAGCCTAAGGATGCACGTGGACCGAATGCGCGGCGGATGTGCGGGTCTCCCGCCCGTCCGCCGCGTTCTTCTTGCGCTTCGTGACGCAGGCGCGGCAATAGCCGATCAGCCGATGATCGTGCTTGACGATCTCGAAGCCCTTCTTGCGCGCGGCTTCGAGTTGCAGGCTCTCGATACGCTCGTCGTGGAATTCCTCGATGCGTCCGCAATCGAGGCAGACCATGTGATCGTGATGACCGTGGCCGAGCACGTGCTCGTAGACCCATTCGCCGCGGCCGACATCGAGCGTCTTCATGAACTCGCCGTCGAGCAGGAGCCCGAGCGTGCGATAGACCGTCGCGCGGGAGACCTTCGGGCCGGGCTCTTTCGAAAGCCAGGCGTACAGGAGTTCCGCGCTGAAGTGTTCGTGCGTCGCGAAGGCGCGATCGAAAATTCGCGAGCGCTGCGAAGTCAGCTTGAGCGAACGCTCGCGCAAGAAGGCCTCGAAGGCGCGTTTGATGGCGGCTTGTTTCATGGACGCTTGATTTTGGGCCGCAGACTGCCGGATGGCCGAACGAGGATGATCTGTGCGGCGCCGGGGCGCAAGCGGGGCCCTACGACCGTGTCGCTCAGCGCGCGCCCGGCCGGCGCAGCGGACGATCGGATTCTTCGGCGCGCGAGGGCTGCGGGGCGGAAGTTCCATCGCCGGAACTCGACGGCTTGCGTGTCAGATGCCGCAGGCCGATGTCGCGCCGGCAGAAGCGGCCCTCCCACTGCAGCTTGTCGAAAGCGCTGTAGGCGTGTCCGCGCGCCTCGGCGAGATCCTTGCCAAGCGCGGTCACGCACACGACGCGGCCGCCGTCGGTGACGACTTCCTTGTTCAGCCCGCGCGCGAAACGCGTGCCGGAGTGGAACACGACGACCTCTGGCTCCTTGTCGGCCTCCTCGAGGCCGTGGATCGGATCACCCTTGCGGATTTTCCCGGGATAACCCTCGGCCGCGCCGACGACTCCGACGCAGACGCGCGAATCCTACTCGGGCCCCTCGAGTTCGCCGAGTTTGCCCTTGGCGGTCGCGATCATGTAAGGCACGAGATCGGACTTCATGCGCCGCATCAGGGCTTGCGCTTCGGGATCGCCGAAGCGGCAGTTGTACTCGAGCACGCGCGGGCCGCTCTCGGTCAGCATCAGGCCGACGAACAGCACGCCGCGGAAACTGAGCTCTTCCAGGCGCATGCCGTGCAGTGTCGCGACCAGCACGTGCTGCTCGATCTGACGCATCACGCGCCGCGAGAGCACGGTGACCGGCGAACACACGCCCATGCCGCCCGTGTTCGGGCCCGTATCGCCGTCGCCGACTTGCTTGTGGTCCATCACCGGATCGAGGATCAAGAGCGCTTCGCCGTCGGTGATCGCGAGCACCGAGACTTCTTCGCCCTCGAGGAACTCCTCGATCACGACTTCGTTGCCTGCGTCGCCGAGCGTGCGCTCCTCCATCAAGGCGTCGAGCAGCGTGCAGCCCTCGCGCGCGCTCTGCACGATCGTG